>JASHYW010000122.1 GCA_030042885.1 Streptosporangiaceae bacterium
TACCTCACAACGGTGAGAATGCCTCAACCTGAACGAGACGGGACAACGGCGGCAGATGCGGATATTCACCCCAAGGATGGCGATGTATAAAAATACAGAACAGGCGACCATCCAATAGGCCATACCCGGCCTGCTGAGAGGCCTGCCAACGCCCCAAATAACCGCGCGCGGAGCCGACGTTATGGGCGCTCGCGGATTCTCGGTGCGAGGGGGCGGTGGGCGCCCGGAACGGGTGTTCGGGGCAAACCTGAAGATCAGGAGGACGGTCGCTCCCCGCTAGACTTTACCGATACAGTCTTTACCGATACAGTAGCCGGGTGGGCGCCGAGGTCCGGAGACGGTCGCGGGTGACGCTGGCCGAGGTGGCGGCCAGTTGCGGGGTGAGCCGGATGACGGTGTCCAACGCCTATAGCCGCCCGGACCAGCTGTCGGCGGAGCTGCGCCAGCGGGTGCTGGCGGCGGCGGAGCAGCTGGGTTACGGAGGCCCGAGCGCGGCCGGGCGGGCGCTGAAGAGGGGCCGCAGTGACGTGCTCGGGGTGCTGCTCACCGAGGCGCTGCCGTACGCGTTCGGGGATCCGGGTGCCGTCTCGTTCCTGCACGGGGTGACCACCGCGACGGCCGCTGCCGGGCTGGCCCTGCAGCTCATCCCCGCGGCCGCGGGGACCTCGGAGCGGCTAGTCCGCGACGCTGCGGTCGACGGGCTGATCGCTTACTCCCCGGCCGACGATGACCCGGCCCTGGCGGTGGCCCTGCGTCGCAGGCTGCCCACGGTGATTGCCGGCGGGCCGAGCACGGCGGGGGCGCAGTGCGTCACCGTCGACAATGAGGCGGCCGCCGCGGACGCCGCCCGGTACCTGACCGGGCTCGGCCATCGCGAGCTCGGCGTCGTGACCTGGCGCCTGCATCCCGACGGATATACCGGGCCGGTCAGCCCGGCCCGGCAGGCCAGCGCGCGCTACGAGGTGTTCCGCTTGCGGCTTCTGGGCTACCAGCGGGCCGCAGCGGCGGCGGGTTTGCCGGCGGCGGCCGTGCGGGTGTGGGAACAGCCCGGCCATAGCGTCGCCGATGGCTGCGCGGCGGGACACGCCCTGCTCAGCTCGCCCGGCCGTGAGCGTCCCACTGCGGTGCTCGCCAGCACTGACGTGCTAGCGCTGGGAGTTTTGCAGGCCGCCCGCGAACTGGGCCTGAACGTCCCGCGCGATCTGTCGGTGGCCGGCTTTGACGACATCGAGGAGTCCGCCAGGGCGCTCCCCCCGCTGACCACCGTGCACCAGTCCCTTTACCAGCAGGGACAGGACTGCGCCCGCCGGCTGATCGCCCCCGGCAGGGCGCCCGCCCTGCCGCACCCGACCCGGCTGATCGTCCGCGCCAGCACTGCCCCCAAGCCGGAGCGGCCGTGATCATAGCGCTGGGGCTGTTGTCCGGCCTGCTGACCACCGGGGCGTGGCTCCCGCAGCTGCTGCGAACCTGGCGCTGCGGCCGCGCCGACGACATCTCCTATGGCTACCTGGCAGTCTTCGCCGCCGGCGTGCTGGGCTGGCTGGCCTACGGACTGCTCGCCGGGCAGCCCGCAGTCGTGGTCTCCAACCTTGTCACCCTCACCCTCATCGCCGCCCTCGCGGTGCTCAAGACCCACCCGCGCCGGCCCGCGGACAGAACACCCCGGTGAACGCCCTGGCCAGCGCAGTATCCGAGGCCGGCCCTGCGAGATTCTTCGTGACCGCGCTCGTGATGCTCGCCCGGATCGTCGCAGTCGCGCCCTGATCCACTTACCGGCATAAAGCGGCGCGAAGGCGCTAATGCTGGCATGCCATTAACCTTCGGTGCACACCAGTACCTCACAGTCAGTTCAGGGCATACGAGAGTCCGGGAGAGCGCCGATTCCGAGCTGATGACTTAGTTAGCTGCGAGCACAAGATGATCTGCTTGTAGTTCGACGGCGCAGCGTGTCAAGTCCTGCACCACGATGTCCGCGCTGCTCAGCTGAGCAGCATCGTGAGATGTTGCCACCGCCACCGTCCGGGCTCCTGCGGCCTGGCCAGCCGCGATCCCTGCCGGGGAGTCCTCGATCACCACGCACCGCGCGATGTCACAGCCCAGTGCGGCGGATGCTGCCAGGTAGCCCTCGGGATCGGGCTTGCCTTCGCTCACATCCTCCGCCGCTATCAGCACTGCAGGCACAGGCAGGCCAGCGGCGGCCAGGCGAGCCCGCATCAGCCTGTGCGAACCCGATGTGACGCCAGCCCACCGGTGCGAGGGCAAGTCCTGCAGGAGCACGTCAGCCCCCGGAAGGGCAGTCACACCATCAAGGGCAGCCAGCTCCAGCTCCTCTACTTGCCGGGTGGCTGACCGCACCCGCTCGGCAGGCAGGAACATGGCGACCGTGTCCTGGGTCCGCCGGCCGTGGCACACTCGCAGGATCTCCCCGGCATCAAGCCGGTGCATGGCGGCCCAGGCGGTCCAGCTGGCGATGACCGCAGCGGTCGAGTCCACCAGCGTTCCATCGATATCGACAAGGAGCGCTTGGGCTCGGAACAACATCAGGTCACCACCAGGCTGAGATATTTGACAAACCAGGGCCTTGTCCAGCCTCTGCCCGGCCCGGCGTAGCTCGACGCCCGTCGTGATCTGGGAAACCCGTAGATCAGCCTGAACAGGCCGGACAGCAGCGCCAGGCTGACCGCGCCGATGTTGAGGCGGGCGAAGAGCACGACGCCGAACGCGATGGACACCAGCCCGCCCAGGATGAACGATGATGGCGAGGACGCCAGCCTGGCCGGCCGGCGAGGGACTGTCCAACCCCGAGATCGCCGCCCGCCTGTGTATCAGCAAGGGCACCGTCGGCTACCACCTGACCAAGGTGTTCCGCAAGCTCGGCGGGCGCTCCCGGGCCCAGCTCACCGCGCCCCGGCACCAGTGCCCGCGCATAGTTGAAAGCGCCCGCCGTGGCCGGCGCTCTGGTCGCAGGCCGGTGGGGTCATCCACAAGCCGTGATTCAGCACGGTCGCGTTGGTCTCTTCCCGAACTGGATAATCTGCAGCCGATCGGCAGGCATGCCGACCCTGCCAACTGCCGCAAATAGTCGGCGATCTGATTTCCTACCAGAACGATGGAGAATGCTCTACTGCGATCGCCCGCTTCGCGCAGCTGGGCGACCTGCACCAGGGCATCGATGACTCCGCCTACCTCCTGGACACCCTGCTGGAATGGGCCGACCGCGACCGGCTCGACTGACGATGCGCACCAGGCGCCGGTCGCGGCACTATCCGCGACAGGTGCGGTCATCCAGCCATATGCTCCATTGTGGATAGCTCGCTACCATCGGCTCATGGAGGCCGCCAGCGTGCCTGGCACATCGGCGAGATGGGATCGCGGGCTGCTGTGCTGCGGTCTGGCTGCAGGCCCTGTGTTCGTCACCGTATTCCTCATCGACGGTGCCACCCGGGAGGGGTACCGGCCGTCGCGCCATCCGGTCAGTTCGCTGGCGCTCGGGCCGCGCGGCTGGGTCCAGGCCGCGAACTTCGCCGTGACCAGGACGCTGTTCCTGGCCGGGGCCGCGGGCTTGCGGCGGGCCGATGATCGCGCGCTCAGCGCGCGGGCGGGGCAGGCCCTGATCGGCGCGGCGGGTGCCGGCCTCATCGGCTCCGCCGTCTTCACCGCTGACCCGGTCAGCGGCTACCCTCCGGGAACGCCCGATGCGCTTGTCCGGCCCAGCCGCACCGGCATGGCGCATACCCTCGCGGCGGTCCCGGTGTTCGCCGGCCTGCCCGCCGCCGCGCTCACCTGCAGCTGGCACTCCTTCCGGGCCGGCCAGCGCGGATTCGGCCTGTACTGTGCCGCAACCGCGACGGCCATGCTGGCAACCATGGCGCTGGCCGGTGCGGGCTTTAACCAGTCACGCCGGCTGGTCAATCGTGCCGGATTGTTCCAGCGAGCCAGCATCGTGACCGGCTTCGGCTGGCTCACGGCGCTATCCGCGCGAGCGCTCACGCGTACGCCTGCTACCCGGGCCAGCAGACCACCCGCTTGAACTCAGCCCACCTGGCTTTCCAGCGCGCACGTAATGCGGCAGATTCGGATGTTCGCCCCGAGTGCGCCGCTGCATAAACATACGGCCTATCGACAGTCCACAGAGCGGGGTAGCCGTGACGCCACCCAACCTGCCTGCGCAAAGGGCTGTTGATAACCGCGCGCGGAGCCGCCGTTCGGCGCGGTCATGGCTGCGTTGCATGGCCATGTTCCCGACCGCGCGGACCTGGTCGATATGCATCGTAGCCTGCACGCGGCCCGGCGATGAACCACGTCTGCGGCCATAACCTGTGGCCTGCTGTCCAGTTCCCGAAGGGACACTGGCGGGCGCTCATCGGCTGGCCTGAGCAGGGCCGCGATTATTCTGGTCTGGGGATTACAGTGCCATGCGCATCACCACCCGGGTCGAGGACCGCCGTGCGACCTCGGTGAACCCGGCCCGCTCATACAGCGAGCGCGACCCGAAGAACATGAAATCGTCATGGCTGCGCCCGGGCTTGTCGACCGGGTAGGCCTCCAGCATGCCGGCGCCGTGTTGCCGGGCAAAGTCTGGGCGGCCGCCACCCCTTTGCCCCAGCGTGCGTCGCGGCAGCGACGATCTGTTCACCCTCAGCGAGTGAAAACGGCGGCAGCCCGAAGGCCGGCCAGGCACATGACAGCAGCGCACGCACGGTGCCAGATCGATGGCGCCGGCCGGAACCGGACCGGCGCACCGGGGGCTGCCTCGAGCAGAGGAGTCAGGGCTCCCGATGAGCTGTGCTTCGCCGAGGATGTGCCCGGCCATCGCCGCCTCCACGTCCTGGTAGCTGGGCAGCCCTTCCAGCGAGACCGGCGCGTCCACGGCGAGCAGCCGGAAGACGTAGCGGTGCGGCCCCGTCGCCGGGCCGCGGCGCCGGTCCCAGGTAGCCCGGCCGCCCGAAGCCGTTGGCTCCGGCCGCCGCTTCGGTCGGGGCCTCGCCCTCGGCCACGCCCCGGCGTGCCGGGTCCAGGTTATACGGCACCCAGTGCACGAAGCTTCCCTTGACCGGGGCGTCCGGGTCATCGACGAGCAGTACCAGCCCGGCGGTGCCCAGGCAGCGCTGCTGCCAGGGATTTCGCGGTGGCGGCGCGCTCGGAGGGACTCGAACCCCCAGAACCGCCGTAACGACACACTCACAGATCCGTAGTCAGGACTTTGAGGTAGCTCAGTCGTCGATCTCCTGCCAGACGGCCTGCTCGTCGTGTTCTTCCCAGTCGGCTCCGGGCAGCGCGACGGCCCAGCTGGTCCAGGTCCCGGCCGGCCGTGCCGGGGCGGTCCTGACCCTGGCGCGGACGATCATGCCGGGTGTGAGCCGCACGGGCCGGCGCAGCGGGGCTGTGGTCATCCCCCAGTGCGTGGGCGGGTCGCCGGGCCCGACGGAGAGTGAAATGCCGGGCGCGAGCTCGGCGCTGAACCACAGGGCGAGCGCGTTGGCCGTGCCGTGGTCGCGGACGGCCAGCAGCGTCTCGCCTCGGTGCGGCGCGTCCGCCTGCTCCAGCGGGATCAGGTCGGCGTCCGTGGTCCACAGCCGGCCCGGCTCCGAGCGCCTGTCGCCCGCCGCGAGGTGACGGAAGGTGCCGGAGTAGAAGATTTCGTTGACCGTTGCCTCGGCCAGGTCATCGAGGTTGAGGCCGTAAGGGTTATCCCGCAGGAAGGCCACCATGTCCCCGGTGTACCGGTCGCGGGCTAGCGCGGTCCAGGCCGTGACCGAGCGGGGGATCATGACTCCGCCCGGCTTGAGCCAGCGGTCGCGGGCGGCGATGACCGGGCCGAGCATCCCTTCATCGATCCCGAACCCTCCCAGCCACTCCGAGACGATCACATCGACACGTCCAGGCAGCTCGACGTCCATCACGTCGCCCTGGATCACCCGGACGATGTCCGCGGCCCCGTTCGCGGCGGCCAGCTGCTGCGCCAGGACGGCGACCGTCGTCCGCTCCACCGCGTAGACGCGCGCGGCGCCCGCCCGCGCCGCGAACAAGCTCAAGATGCCGCTTCCCGCCCCGACGTCGAGCACGACATCGCCCGGGCGCACGACCGATTCGATCGCGTCCCGGAACGCCTGGGTGCGAACGCGGTCGCGGATCATCGTCCGGTGTACCTCGAGCTCGGCGTACATCGGGTCCGGCGGGTTCCTGATCGGCGTCCGCATGCGGGAATAGTACTGGCCGCTGGTGCCCTGCCTCGGACGCTGACAGCCGGGTGGTGGCCGGCCGGTGCCTGCAACATCACCCCGTACGGGCGATGCCGGTCCGGCGATGGGCGCGTGAGACTGGATAGGCGGTGGACAAGCGCTGTGGAGAGGAGGCCTCCATGGGATTCAGGCGGCGGACACGGCGCCGGGCGCTCATCGCTGGAGCGGTTGCCGGCGGGGCCATAGCCCACCACGAAGCCAGGAAGTACGGCGAGGACCAGGAGCCGGCCGAGGACCAGGCGCCAGCCGAGGACCACCAGGAGCAGGCGCAATATGCGCCGCCTGCGGCGGACCCGGCAGATGAGCTGGAGCACCTCGCGCAGCTGCACGGCTCGGGCGCGCTGACAGACGAAGAGTTCACGGCGGCCAAGGCGAAGATCCTCGGGTCCTGACCGCACGCCGCAATGCAGGAAACGCCGGACAGATCGATGACGACACGAGCGTGGGGCGGCCATGAGTGAATCACGCAAGGACGTGCTATTGAAGGCGCTGGAGGCTGAGGTCGGAGCCGCATCGGCGGATCTGGGCACGCTGTTCACCGACGATGTCGTCGGCTGGTCGCCGTATGCAACCGTGTCCGGGCTTGGGGCGCTGGCCGAGCTTGCCGCCCTGCGCGAGGAAGCGTTCTCCAACGTTGCCATCTCGCTGCGGGGACTGGACGAAGTGGGCAACAAGGCGTTCGCCGAGTGGCTCATCGACGCCGATCACACCGGGCCGTACGTTCTGGGCGAGGACGCGGTGGTGGACGCAACGGGACGCCACGTCCAGCTGGCCGGCGTCACCGTGGCCGACTTCCGCGGAGGGAAGATCCGGTCATTCCGGACCTATTTCGACGACCTGTCGCTGATCGAGCAGATCGCCGGCGCCTGACGACAGCCGCTGTGGAGTTCCACGTCGAGGACCATCCGGACCCGCGCGACATCGAAGTCCTCGAGACGCAGATCCGCCGGGAGGCGTCCGCGGCCATGGGACTCGGCGACGAGGTGGACTTGGCGATCTTCGTGCGCGACGCCGGCCGGGTGGTGGCCGGCATCAGCGGGTGGACCTGGGGTGACTGCTGCGAGCTGCAGAGCCTGTGGGTGGAGCCGGGTCTGCGGGGCCGCGGCCTGGCGACCCGGCTTATCGCCGCCGCCGAGGCCGAGGCGGCAGCGCGCGGGTGCTCGCAGACCGTACACTTCACCTACGGCTTCCAGGCCCGGGCGCTGTATGAGCGCAACGGCTACGAGCTAGTGGGCCGGGTCGAGGACTTCCCCTCAGGAACCGACGTCCTGTGGTACCGCAAGCGCCTCACGCCGCGATGAGCCTGACTCGCGGGCGGACGATTGGTCGGGGTCCCAGCGGCGGACCTCTCCGTCCATGCCACCGGGGCCGCCGCCTGGCCCGCAGGACTGCGTGGGCACCTGAATGTCCGAGGCCGAGGCTTGCCGTCGTGTTCACACAAGCTCTATAGGGTCTCACGCGCGCTCACGCCGCACCGAGCCCATGCAGGAACTACCGCAGCCCAGGGCCTGGCCCGGGCATCTTCGCGTCCGGGTACCACCGCAATGACCGGGACCGGGCTGATTCCGACCCGATCGCCAGCGGCAGCGATGCCTGTACGACCTTGCACCTGGAGCTCGTCGCCGAAGACATCAGCCACAAGTTGCAGCAAGTCGTTGCCGACTTCACCGCAATCGAGGAGCGATGCGCCGCCCTGCTGGATCTGCACGCCGCGCGTGAGCAAGCACCTGGCGGGCGTGAGCCGTCGGCTCGCGGCGGTGGCCACCATTTTCCTGCCATCTCCTTCCTTGCCGGACTCTGGGGACATAAGGAGCCGGGCAGGTCACGGCCTGCGTGAACCCCTGCCCGGCCCCTCATCGCGGCCGGGCATGGTCATTCGGTTGCCATGCGGGCGTGGTCGAGGACGCCGGCGGTGCTGCCGACGTACATGTCGAGCGTGACGCGGTAGTTGGCGTGGCCGGCCATGCGGGAGACGTCGGTGACGTCGAGCTTCCAGGTAAACAAGGCTGTGGTGCAGAAGGCGTGCCGCAGGCTGTGCCAGGTCCAGCTGCCGTTGCCGTCGGCGTCGCGCCAGCCGGTCGCCAGGTAGGCGCGTTTGAGGACGTTGCGGTTGAAGTTGGAGGACCGCCAGTGCTTGCCGTGCGGGGACGGGAAGATCAGCCCCAGCGGGTTGATGCCGAATCCCTGCTCCGTGCGGGCCTGCTCGATGCGGGCGGCGAGCCGGTCGGCCAGCGGGTAGCCGGCCGGGGTCAGGCGGGGGTAGATGGTCTGCCGCCGCTTGCGGTTCTTCGGCGCCTCCACGCACAGGTGCCCGGCGACCTCGACCACCTTGCGGTCCACGGTGATGACGCGGGCGGCCATGTCCACCTGAGGCACGGTGAGGGCGGCGATCTCGCCCCAGCGCAGCCCGCTGTAGGCCGCGACGGTGGCCATCAGCTGGTCCCGGTCCCCGTGCCACCCGGCGGCGAGCGCCTTCCCGAGCCGCTCCACGTCGCCGGCGGACGGGATCTCGGCGGGATCGACCCACAGTCCCGATTCCCCGGCCACGCTTACCCGTGGCGCAGGCAGGGGGCGGTCCCCGGCCTGCCAGTGCACCTTGGCCAGCCGCGGGTTGGCCAGGTACCCGCCCTCGATGCCCGCGCCGACCAGGGCCGAGACCATCCCGTGCACTCGCACGCCCTCCTGGGCGGTGGGCGCGGCGTTGACGACCTGCTGTATGTGCCAGGTCTTGATGTCCTGGCAGGCCACGTCGCCGATCACCGGGACAGCAAACCGCTCGCACAGCCTGCG
>JASHYW010000123.1 GCA_030042885.1 Streptosporangiaceae bacterium
GCCACGACTTCGCCATCGAACTGGTCGAGGCGCTTGAGGCGCAGGGCCTGGCCGTCGAGCACTACTACCCCGAACTCGGCCATGGCCAGCACGAGATGTCTATCAGGCAGGCGGACGCGCTGCGCGCCGCGGACAATCACGTGCTGTACCGGGAGACCGTCCGCGGCGTGGCCTTCAGGCACGGCCTGTGGGCCAGCCTGGCACCCAAGCCCCTCCCCGACCAGGCCGGCAACGGCACCCACCTGCACGCCTCGCTCACCGACCTGTCACCGGACGGTACGCCAGGCGGGCGCAACGTGTTCGCCGACCCCGCCGACCGCAACGGCGTGTCCCAGACCGGCTACCACTTCATCGGCGGGCTCCTCGCCCACCTGCCCGCGCTGGTCGCGCTGACCTGCGCCAGCGTGAACAGTTACCGCCGGCTCGCGCCGCAGATGTGGGCTAGCGCGTACACCTGCTACGGGATGGACAACCGGGAAGCCGCGATCCGGATCTGCTCGCCGCTGCGCGGGGACCCGGGGAGTTCGGTCAACCTGGAGCTCAAGCCGTCCGATTCCAGCGCCAACCCCTACCTCGCGCTCGGCGGGTTCATCTACGCGGGCCTGGATGGCATCCGCGGCAAGCTCGACCCCGGGGAGGCGATGAACGTCGACCCGGCCACGCTCACCGAAGCCGAACGAGCCGCTTGCGGCGCCCACCGGCTGCCGGCCTCGCTCAATGCCGCCCTGGACGCGCTGGCCGCCGACGAGATGCTGATCGAGGTCCTCGGCGCGCTGCGCAGCACCGCCTACCTGGCCGTCAAGCGCTCAGAGGCGGCCCACTTCGCCGGGTCGACCGACCCCTACTACGAGTGCTTCCAGCACTTCGCCAAGATCTAGGCATTAGCCCGGGTGAACCAGTGACGTCCCAGTACGCTACCTCGCCGGCGGGTCCCGCCGAGCCCGCTCCTGGCAGGGACACCCGCGCAGACGCCCGTACCCTGGCCAAGCTGAGGCAGCGTGGCGGCCGGCCGGTCCTGATCAAGGGCGCCACCATCCTGAGCCAGGATCCCGCGGCGGGTGACTACGCGGCAGGTGCCGGCAAGGAGGCCGTCATCACGCTGATCCGCACCGCCGACGTCAACACCGCCCCGGCACCAACGCGGTCGCGACGGTCACCGCCTTCGCGCACGCCGGCAACGTCGACACTGTCCTGGTCGCACGCTCACCGAGCGGATGGGCACCGACCTGCGGCGCCGCAACATCGCGGTCACCGACTGCGGCGGCCGCCGTCGCTCTCGCGGTCGCAGATCACAAGTACCATCAGGACACGAGGAAGGCCATCGGCGGACGCAGCTGCGGGCTCAGCGGACACGCGGCCTTTGAGACGTTCTCGGTGCTGACCCGGCTGCCACCGCCGAACCGCCGTACCCCCCGCGCCGTCGCCCGGCTGCTCGCGCACAACTTCCCGGGGTCGCGATTCCTCAGTGCCCAGGGCGCGGAACAGCTCCATGCCAGGCTGGCACCGCTCGGCATCGCGGGCGGCGCTGCTTACGATGCCCTCGTCGCCGCTGCAGCAGCCGAACACGGAATCACGCTAGCCACCCGTGACCGCAGGGCCGCCGAGATCTATCGCGCCCTCGGCATCGGCTACGAGCTCATCGACTAACTGCCGGTCCTGCCTGCATCAAGTCCGCCAGGGCTGCGCAGCGCAAATCAAAGGTCCGGGCGGTGCACGTGGCCGGCCGGCCCCGCCGCCATAATAGGCTGGCGGCCGAGAAACCGACTCGCGGTTGACCCCTATGCTGACCGTCTGGCAGTCCAAGGCGCACCAGGAACGGTACGCGGCCGAGCAGCTCTTCCCCGCGTTCCAGGAGCTCGGCGTGGCCGACCTCGCGGCGAACTTCGAGGTCACCGAGTACGACGCCGACGAGCTGTACATCCGCTGAGTACGGGAGCCAGGAAACCGCCGACGTGCCCGGTCACGCGCGGGCACAGCTCTGGCCCCAGCTCCGAGATCGGGCACTCGGCTGAGGCTTCATGCTCCCTTCATGGAGCCGGGAATACCATCGCAGTCAACTGCCGCGGGATGGGACCCATGCCCCTCCCCACATGGGCCGGGTCCCTTGCGGCTGAAGGAGGTCCAGCCCGCTCCCGGACCTCCGGCGACGGGACCCTGGCGCTACTCCCCCCCCAGCGTCAGGGTTCCCTGGCTCCTACTGAGGCCAGATGCCCTCACAGGATCTCCGGGTACCGTTCCGTCCTTCATGGCGAGAATGGCCAGGGCGAGGTGCTGAACGCCGATGTAGCTGTCTTTGAGGGCCACCGCCTTGCGGAGGGAGAGCTCGCCTGAGACCCGGCCGACGATGGCCGGTTCTGATATAGTTAGCTCTGTGAAAGATATAGTTGTGTCCGGGGAGCGGACCGGGAGCTCCCAGGTGCTGGCGGCCGAGCTGCTTGGCGCGATCAGTGCCGTCCGCCGGATCGCACGGCGGACCGTCCGGTCGGCCTGGCAGGAAGAGCCGCTTCCGCCGGCCCAGTCCGAGCTGCTGCGGCTGGCCGCGGCCCGGCCCGGCATCAGCGTCGCGGACGCTGCGCGCGAACTGCGGCTGGCGCCCAACACGGTGAGCACGCTGGTCGGACGGCTCGCCGCCGCCGGGCTGCTCGGCCGGACCCGGTCGGCGTCGGACGGGCGTTCGGTGCGGCTCGCGGCGACCGGCAAGGCCACCCGGCGCATCGCCGGGTTCCGCGACCTGCGCGCCGAACTGACCGGGCAGGCGCT
>JASHYW010000124.1 GCA_030042885.1 Streptosporangiaceae bacterium
GTTTTCACGACAGGCACCAGTTCTGCCACGTAGCGGGAGATGGTGGGCTGCGACGTGTCCCGCATGTCCCCGATGAATTCCTGCGTGGCATTCTGCCGGAGGTACATGCAGGCTGCTTCGACCGCTTGGTAAAGTCCCAGGGATTTCGGCTTCCCGGTGGGCTTATTCCACGGATCGCGAAGTGCCTCCTTCACGCGTCGGACGAGCTCTTGCATCTGGGTGAGGACCAGGCCGGTGGTACGATAGTAGCGCAACGGTTCTCCAGGGCTTGAGAATTCTTTGGCAGGAACTCTCAAAGTTTCTCAGGAGAGCCGTTGCTTTCTAATTACCTCCTGCGGCGTGTCGCGAAATCCCTTAAGATGTCCAGCGGTGCCCGGAGTGAGCCGCAATATGGAGGTTTTGAATAACGCTCATAAATTTATAATGGAAAACTGTTAGGCTCAACACGAATACCCCAAGTTGACCCAAGGTCGCTGCGTAGAGAATCATGGGTATCGGAGACCAAAAATAGTCCCATTCTAGGTCAAGATGACGCACTTCTTCGTCATCAAGATCCTCGATGCGGGCCCTCAGGGAAGGGGGCATTGACCGGAAGTAGGGATTGACGTATTTTGCACCAAGGGAATCTCTTCGGATCAGCAATCTTCTTTCGATCCTCAGTATTAGATCAACGAGAGGGCTAGCAATGGAGCCCACCACCACGTACATTACCAAAATAAGAATAGGCACGACGCTCGCCACCAATAGGATGGCAGCGAGTTTTTGCGAGAACCCGTAGCCAAGTAGTACCACATCTGCTGCGACAGCAAACCCACTTATTTGAATCAACTGTGAGAGCCATTCCCGATATGTAGCTAGTGCCTCTTGTAGCTCAAGCCGAAGCGATTCATTATCAGGAGTCTCTGGAACAGCCATGAACGAAGCATAGCTAAGGATTCAGCACGGCCACAGGGGCTTAAGTGGGTAGCTCCGTAAGTTCGTCGGGGTCAGGGTTCGGGTTCGTGTCCGAGTCCTGTGAGGTGCACGGTGCAGGCGGTGTCCAGTGCTTCTTGCGGGCTGCCGATGGGCAGCCCGGTGAGCAGGACAGCGTCGTCGTAACGGTCGCGGGCGGGTGAGTAGATCGCGAAGCCGAAGGAGTGAGCGGAGCCGCCGTAGCGGAGCCGGAACAGCGGGATCTGCTCGCCGTCGCGGAGCACGCCGGTGATGTAGGCGAAGCTGCCGTGGTATCTGGCCCGGACTCTGGCCAGCTGCGGCCAGTTCTCCTCGGCGTGATCCAGCAGCCGCACGGTGATCGAGCTGCGGGTCGATTCCGGGATGGCGGGCATGTGCCCCATCATGCCGTCGGGCGGTGTCCGGGCCGATTAGGATCCCGTGCCCGGGAGCGGATTACATCGCTGTGATCTGACCCGGGGGCCGCCATGCCGCTGCTTCGCGCGGTGCCGGTCATGCCGTTCATCGGCATCAAGCTAATCGACCTCATCGTGCACAACCTCCTCGGCGCCTGAGGGGCAGGCGGTGTCCGGCATCTGGACGAACCAGTGCGAACGGCCATCACTGGTGTCGGCAAGATCGCGGAGCTGGATCAAGGTTCCTCCGGATGTCTGTCACACATGAGCCTGAACTGGCCGCCGTCCAGAACTGGTCAATCTGGCCGCTCACCGACGATTAATCAGCTGACCGGCGATCCGCGCTAAATCGGCGGTATGGAGTATTCCTCGCGCAGCGTCCCAAGCTCTGGTGCTTGTCTGCTGGTGGCATAGCGTGATGGGGTCAGTCGGCTTACGGTGGGTTTCCGTTTAACTGCTGGGACCGGTACTGGCCCAGCCTGCCCGGTTCCACCCGGCCGGGAGGTGCCCGATGACCACTGCCGCCCCATCCACCGCGCTCGCCACGATCCAGCCCGCTTTCACCGACGCCGAACGATTCGCCCTGGCCGGGTTCCTAACCGGGTACCGCGGCCTGACCCGGGACGCGTACGCCCTGGACTTGCGTCAGTTCACCACCTGGTGCCGGGGCCATTCTCTGCCCCTGTTCGCTGTCCGCCGCGCCGACATCGAAGGCTTCGCCCGAGAGCTGGAAGCTCAGGGCCGGGCCCGCGCGACCGTGACCCGGCGGCTGTGCACCATCGCCGGGTTCTACAAGTACGCCGTCGAGGAAGAACTCATCGATCACTCGCCCGCCGCGCATGTCCGCCGTCCGCGGGTGGACTACGAGTCGCATGCGGTCGCGCTGGACCGTAACGAGCTCGGCGGACTGCTGGTGGCCGCTGGGCTCGGCTCGCCACTCGAGCATGCGCTGGTCTCTTTGCTCGCGCTGAACGGACTGCGGGTATCGGAAGCCACCAGCGCCGACATCGAGCACCTGGGCCTGGAACGCGGGCACCGGACGCTGACGATCACGCGTAAGGGCGGCAAAGTCGTCACTATCCCGCTCGCGCCTCGCGTCGCCCGGGCGATCGACCTGGCCATCGGCGAGCGTACCGACGGGCCGGTGTTCCTGGCTGCAGACGATCATCGGCTGGACCGGCACGGCGCGGGGCGGATCGTCCGCAAGGTCGCGCGCCGCGCCGGGATCGCCAAGACCGTGACGCCCCACACTCTCAGGCATGCGTTCATCACCGCGGCCCTAGATGCCGGGGTGCCGCTGCGCGACGTCCAGGAAGCAGCCTCGCATGCCGATCCGCGGACCACGATGCGATATGACCGGGCCCGAGGCAGCCTGGACCGGCACGCCACTTATATAGTTGCCGCCTACATTGCCGGGGCCGCCCGGTAACGAGAATCAGCTGGACCATCTCAGTCCGGCGGTCCGCCAGCACCAGGCCGCCGGGCAGAGCCCTCGCTGCCGACGACCGATGGGATTCGTCAGTGACGCACCGCGATCCCAACACGAACGAGAACCGCCTTATAGAGACCGTTCGACTTGGCGTTGCGGGTTGCCGTAGCGTCCGGAAAGGTCCGATGGGGCTGGCTCCCGAACCGCCTGCCGGCCCGTGCGCTTGGCTTCAGATCGATGCGCCTGCCCCGTCGGATCTTGCCGTGGCGTGGTCCGGAAGAGGGACGAACGCCCAGCGCAGGTCCGGTATAAGGCATGCCC
>JASHYW010000125.1 GCA_030042885.1 Streptosporangiaceae bacterium
GCAGGTAGAAGAACTTACCTAGCGCGCAACATCGCTGACGTTAGGCGCCACGCCTGAAGGGTAGACGTCCCCATCTGCCGCGGATCGGGTGCATCACAGCGCAGCACGAAGGATGGTGCCATCGCCGGGCTTGTGACGGACCGGGGCCCCGAAGGTCAAGCCCCGGCGCCGCGGCTCGCGCTCGGGCGTCAGCCGAAGTTATCCGCGTTCGGGACCGCGATGGAGGCGTGTGACTGCACGACCTTCCACTGGCCGCCCTCGCGGACAAGCACGCCAGTCATCCGGACCGGCCCGCCCCGGCCAGCTACCCGCCCCCGCCACCGGCCAGGACAGCCTCCAGATCCTCAACGAGGCCATCGACCGCCTCGCCGCGCTCCGCACGCCCTACTGGCTCGGCGACTCCGCGATCCGGCTGCACGCCCTGACCAGCCTCATCGCCCAGGCCCAGCAGCTCCTGCCCCACGCCGTCCACGACGCCCGCGACCAGGAACTCACCTGGGCCCAGATCGGCGAGCTCCTGAACACCACCGCCACCACCGCGGCCCGCCGCTACCGGAACAAGCCATGATCCACTTGACACGGATCACAGGCATAATGCCGCAAGGCGGGTGTTCTGGGCCTGAAGGACGGTTCTGCCCAACCGACGAAACCGGCCTCCCGCCGCCATCGATCGGTGTGCAACCCCGGAGCTTCAGCGGCTGACGAGTGGTCCTGGCTGCGGTAGACAGTTCGCGCGTAAGGTCCAGTACGCAGTTGGCTCTCCGCTTGGCTTCCCTCAGTACAGTCAGGACAGAACAGCTGTTCGCGGCTGGCGTGGTCTTTCGTGCATTTCACCCGTGGCAGGTCGTCGGCGGGCGATGCCCGGCATGGCCGAATTTCGAGAAACGAGCGACTGCCTGCGAGCAGTACATCATTCTGATGACGATAATTTCGAATAAGATCGTTGAAATGCGCCATTCGCGCCCCGACCGCGACTCGAACGCGGGACCTACTGCTTAGGAGGCAGTCGCTCTATCCGCTGAGCTATCGGGGCCTGGTGGCTAGCCTACCGGCGGACGGAACCGGCCGCAGCCGCCCGTGCCAGCCACTGTAACCCGGCTCCCGGGCTGGCGCCGCGCTGCCCGTGCCGGTGACCGCGGCGAACCCGGCGCAAGTTTTAGCCAGACCTGAACATCTTCGAGGGCAGGTCCTAGTAACTGGTCGGGCATGATCTCTAGCAAGAGTTCCTTGCTCCGAGCGCGGCCCGCGTCCCTGCCGCGGCCGCGCGGGCGACATGGGAGGGTCCGCGTCGGTAAGGCAACCCTGCGGCCTTATCCACGCGGACCCCGGCGGAACCGCACCCCGACCCGCTGGCTAACGCGGCGTGCTCGGGTCAGGGCGGAACGCGGCGCCGTGCCCGGGCACGATCACCGAGGCGAACGACAGCACAAGTTCCCGGCTGGCGTGCAGCGCGCCGGCATCGGAGCCGAGCGGGTCCTCGGCAGGCCCGGCCGCGCCCCACCAGGCGTGCGTGCACACGACCACGTCGCCCGGGGTGGACGCCACCGTGGAGATGTCCTGGTCAGTATGCCCCGGCGTACGCAATAGCCGGACCGACGGCCCGAGCCGAAGCCCGTCCGCGTCGCGCTCCACCCACCGGTCACCGACGTACATGGCCCAGTGGTCGTGGATCCGCGCCGCGGGGAACAGGGCGGCGTTGACCGTGTGATCGGGATGGTGGTGGCTGAACACCACGTCGGTCACGTCCCCGGCCTCCGGCCCGTGCGCGGCCAGCGCGGTGAGCAGGGCCCCGCGGGAGGCCACCATGCCTGGATCGACGACGATCACCGCGTCGCCGTCCAGGATCAGCGTGACCGTCCCGGCCACGCGCTCGTCGTCGCCGTCCCGGCCGACATACCCCTCGTGCAGCACGTGCACCGAGGCGGACCCGCCCGGCGCGATGTTCAGGTCAGTCACGAAGCCGACCTTACGGCTAGGGCAGGTCGAACGGGAGAGGCAGGCCGTCCACGGCGTGCGCGCACAGGTCGTCCTCGCGCTCGGCCGGAAGGGCGGCGATGATCTGGGCCACCAGGTCGCGCAGCCGTTTGATGTTGGCCGCGAACACCTCGAAGACTTCGGCCTGGGTGACGCCCTCGCCTTCTTCGACTCCGGCGTCGGTGTCGGTGACCAGCGCCAGCGTGGTGTAGCAGAGCGCCAGTTCGCGGGCCAGGACCGCCTCGGGGTGGCCGGTCATCCCGACCAGCGTCCAGCCCTGGGCGGCGAACCAGAGCGATTCGGCGCGGGTGGAGAACCTCGGCCCCTCGATGATGACCAGCGTCCCCGAGCCGACCGGGATCCAGCCGGACTCCCGGGCGGTCGCGATCGCGACCGGGCGGACCGACGGGCAGTAGGGATCGGCGAACGGCACGTGGCAGGCGCCCTCGTCGAAGTAGGTCTGCGCCCGGTTCCTGGTCCGGTCCACCAGCTGGTCCGGGATGACCAGCGTGCCCGGCCCGTAGGAGGGCGTCAGCGAGCCCACCGCGCTCGGCGCGAGCACCCGCCGCACGCCGAGCGAACGCAGCGCCCACATGTTCGCGCGGTAGGGGATCTTGTGCGGCGGGAACCGGTGGTCACGGCCGTGCCGGGGCAGGAACGCGACCTGCCGGCCGGCCACTTCCCCCACGGTGACCGGGTCGCTGGGGGGCCCGAACGGCGTGTCGATCTTGACCTCTTCGGCGCCCTCGAGGAACTCGTAGAACCCCGAGCCGCCCATCACGGCGATCTCCGCCAGGTCGGGCATCGCGGATCAGGCGACCTTCTCTTTGACCGAGGAGGGCTTGGACGAGGCGCTCGCGGCCTCGCCGGACGTGCCGGCGGCCGCGGGCTTGTCCGCCGAGCTGCCCGTCTCGCCCGGTTTGGCCGACGACTCGGACGGCTGCTTGGCGCTGGCCGCCTCGGACCGTGAACCCGAGCCGTTGCGGCTGTCCGTGCGGTAGAAGCCCGATCCCTTGAACACAATTCCGACCGGCGAGAACACCTTCCTCAGCCTGCCGCCGCAGGCGGCGCACACGGTCAGCGGGTCGTCGGTGAACTTCTGCACCGCCTCGACCGGGTCGCCGCAGTCGGTGCAGGTGTACTGGTACGTGGGCACGGACCCTCCTTTACGCAGCCGCCACGCCGCGCAGGCACAACTCGGGTGGTTCAGGTTAGCACTCGGGGTATCCGACTGCTAAGCATATCCAACCACGCATGACGCCCGCTGATTCCGCCTCCCGCGCCGGCTGGGCCAGGGGGAACGCCTCAGGCCGTCGGCACCATGATTCTTATGCCGAACGGTCCGGCGGCACCGCCTGCAGCCTGGTGACTCCGTGCCCGGGGCGGACCGCGGACCGCACCGGCATGTCGTGCGGCTCGGCGGGCACCCGGCCGACCAGCTCATCGTCGTACAGCAGCGCGATGACCGGGATCAGCGGGCCGACGCGGGTCAGCGCGCGGTCGAAGCTCCCCCCGCCGCGGCCGAGCCGACGGCCGACCTGGTCGACGGCGAGGGCGGGGGCCAGCACGACGTCGGCCCTGCTCACCGCGTCGACCCCGCGGGGCGGCTCGGCCGGCTCGCGCAGCCCCCGGGGACCGGGCACCAGCGAATCCGGGCCCTCGTAGGAGGCCCAGTCCAGGTCGCCGTCCGGCCGCAGCAGCGGCAGCAGCACGTACGTGCCGCGTTTCCACAGCGCGTACACGAGCCCGCGGGTGTCGGGCTCGGCGCCCACCGAGTAGTACGCGGCCACGGTCCCGGCCATCTG
>JASHYW010000126.1 GCA_030042885.1 Streptosporangiaceae bacterium
GGCAGCCGGTTCACCACCCGGAAGACAATCCAGGTCAGGCCCGACGCGGCCAGCGCGGCGGACAGGATGCCGAGCTTCGCCTCGGCCAGGTCGTCCCCGGTCAGCGCGAGCGAGGCGATCAGCAGCGAGACGGTGAAGCCGATCCCGGCCGCCGCGCCGGCGCCGATGACCGCGCCCCAGCCGACCGGCGGCTGGAGCCGGCCACGGCTGAGCCGGGTGATGAGCCACGCGCTGCCCGCCGTGCCCCCCGGCTTGCCCGCCAGGTAGCCGATCAAGATTCCGAGCGTGACTGGTGAGCTGTAGGCCCGGGCCAAGAACCCGGCGTTGAGTACGATCCCGGCGTTGGCCAGGGCGAATAGCGGCACGATGACGTAGCTGGACCATGGGTGGAACAGCAGAGCGAGCCGGTCGTTCGGTGAGATGGCGACCCGCACCACCTCGCGCGCCGACTGGGCGAGCTCCGCCGTGGGCTGCTCGCGGAACTGCCGGAACGCCTCGGAGGCCTGCTCCAGCGACTGCCGGGTGGCCGGGTAGGCGTACGACATCAGGCCCATCACCAGGCCCACCACAACCGGATCCACGCCCGACTTGAAGAACGCCACCCAGGCCGCGAGCCCCAGCAACAGGTACACGGCCCCTGATCGCACGCCGCGCGCCCTGACCGCCAGCACGATGGCCAGGATCCCGACCCCGGTCAGCAGCGGCACCACCTGGATGCGCTCGCTGTAGACGATGGCGATGACCGCGATCCCGGCCAGGTCGTCGACCACGGAGAAGGTCAGCAGGTAGGTGCGGACGCGATCCGGCAGCCGCCGGCCGACCAGGGCCAGCACACCGAGCGCGAAGGCGGTATCGGTCGCCATCGACATGCCCCAGTCGCCCTGCGAGGGCCGCCCGGCGTTCACGATCAGGTAGATGCCGATCGGCACGATCATGCCGCCGAGCCCGATCAGGAACGGGAGCGCGAGCCTGCTCCGCACCCGGAGTTCGCCCATGTCGAACTCGCGCCGCGCCTCCAGCCCGACCACTAGGAAGAACAGCGCCATCAGCCCGGAGTTCACGAATTCGCGCAGGTCAAGGGTCACACCCGAGCCGCCCACCAGCACCGAGAGCCGGGTCGCCCACAGCCTGTCGTAGGAGGACTCGCTGATGTTCGCCCATACCAGGGCGGTGACCGTGGCGCCAGCCAGCACAGAGGCGCTCCCGGTCTCGGTGCGCAGGAAGGCGCGCAGCGGCGTGTCCTTGCTCCAGCTCCAGATGGTCCGCCCGGAAAACGGCGTCCCGGAATCTGGAGCCGAAGTCGAGGACTCGGTCACGCCAGACTCCTCAGCCTCCCGCAGTATCGAGCGGCACTGCCCGTTTCCGGCCGCGCCCAGCATACTCCCGGCCCAATCCGTGTCCTCTGTCGGCAGACGAGTCGCCGGGCTGGTCGCGGAGGAAGTGGACAGGAACAGTTCAGGCGTCACGGAGGCACGTGAGCGAGGATTCATATCTGGCCGGCACGATCGGCGGGACCTGTGACGGCAGCGCCAGCGGACGGGTGCTGCCCCAGCTTGGTCAGTAGCGACCACTTCCGCAGCCGTGACCCAAATACGTATTGTCGGCAGGCTCGGTGAAGTCTAGACTGAACGTTCAGTCAAGCTTTGGAGTCTTCGTGACCACCGACGTCCAGCTCAAAGAGATCATCGCGGCGCAGGAGGAGATCTTCGTCCGCCGCCAGCCCCGGTCCAGGCATCTGGCCGAAGAAGCCAAGCGGTACCTGGCCGGCGGGGTGACCTCCAACTGGCAGATCACCGCGCCGCAGCCGGTCTGGCTCAGTCACGGCCGCGGCTCGAAGGTCTACGACGTGGACGGCAACGAGTACGTGGACCTGCACGGCGGCTACGGCGCCGCGCTGGCCGGCCACGCCCACCCGGCCATCGCCGGGGCGGTAGCCCGCCAGGCCGGCCGGGGCACTCACTTCGCCCAGCCGACCCCGGACGCCGTGGCCGTCGCCGCCGAGCTGTCGCGGCGGTTCGGGCTGCCGCGGTGGCGGTTCGCCAACTCGGGCACCGAAGCCACCATGGATGCCGTCCACTTGATGCGCTCGATCACCGGCCGGGACCTGATCATCAAGATCGAGGGCTGCTACCACGGCCACCACGACTCAGTGCAAGTGTCCGTCACCCCGGACCGGGATGATATCGGCCCGGCGGACCGGCCCGCCCAGGTCCTGTCGTCCACCGGCATCCCGCGGGCCATCGCCGACCTGACCCTGGTCGCCGCGTTCAACGACCTGGGCAGCGTGGCCCGGCTGCTGGAGCAGCACCGGAACCGGGTCGCGGGGATGATCATCGAGCCGGTCATGATGAACGCCGGGATCATCGCGCCCGAGCCCGGCTACCTGGCCGCCCTCAAAGAACTCCTGCATGAACATCGAGCGCTGCTGACCTTCGACGAGGTCAAGACCGGGCTGACCGTCGGGCCAGGCGGTGTCACCGCGCAGAGCGGCGTGCAGCCGGACCTGATCTGCCTGGCCAAGTCGCTGGGTGGCGGGGTGGCGGTCGCCGCCATCGGCGGCACCGTCCCTGTGATGGATCACGTCGCGGACGGCGGGTATGAGATGGTGGGCACGTTCAACGGGAACCCGCTGGCCATGGCCGCCACCCGGGCCATGCTGTGCGAGGTGGCCACGCCCGGGGCCTACCAGCGGATCGAAGGGCTGCGGCAGCGCGCAACCGTCGGCATCGAGCGGGCCATCGCGGACACCGGGCTGACCGCGCATGTGGTCACCGCGGGGGCCAAGGGCTGCGTGGTGTTCGCCGCCGAGCCGGTCACCGATTACCGCGGCTTCCTCGGGGTGGACGACAGGTACAGCCACGCGCACTGGCTCTACCAGCACAACGGTGGCGTCTTCCTGCCGCCGTGGGGCAAGATCGAGCAATGGCTGATCTCGGTCCAGCATGACGAGGCCGACATCGACCGCCTGATCGAGAACTTCGGCGTCTTCGCCAGAGCCGTCCAAGGGAGCTAGCCGATGGTGCACCCGAGAGAAGGCTGGCAGGGTCACGGCCTGCCCCGCAAGAGACCGGACCTCAGCCGGAGATCCTTCCTCGGCCGCACCGCTGGCGCCGCGCTGGCGCTCGGCGCCGCCCCCATGCTGTCCGCC
>JASHYW010000127.1 GCA_030042885.1 Streptosporangiaceae bacterium
AGCCAGTCGAGGTTCGCCATGCCGAGCCGCTGCATCCTGGCGTTGGCCGAGCCGACGGCCGGGTTCTGGCCGAACAGGAAGTATCCCTTGCACCGTCCGTTCAGCTGCTCCAGCACGGTCACGTAGGTGCTGTGATCGCCGGTCAGCCGGGGGAGGTAATCGAAGCCGTAGCCGTTCGCGGCGGTCGCGGCCGGTCCCCACCATGCCTTGAGCAGGCTGGTCATGTAGGCCCGGGTGTTCGCCCAGAACCCCTTGCTCATCGCGATATCGGCGACGTAGCTGTCCAGGTCCTGGTGCCGTCCCGCCTGCGGCATCGGCAGGTAGCCGGGCAGCAGGTCGAACAGGGTAGGGATGTCCGTCGACCCCTGGATAGACGCGTGCCCGCGCAGCGCCATGATGCCGCCGCCCGGGCGGCCCATGTTGCCGAGCAGCGCTTGCAGGATCGCGGCGGTGCGGATGTACTGCACGCCCACGGTGTGCTGGGTCCAGCCGACGCTGTACACGAACGCGGTGGTCCGGTCCCGCCCGGAGTTGGCGGTCAGCAGCTCGCACACCCGGGCGAACACCTCTGGCGGCACGCCGCAGGCCTGCTCGACCGCCTCAGGGGTGTACCGCGCGAAGTGGCGCTTGAGGACCTGGAACACGCAGCGGGGATGCTCGAGCGACTCGGCCACCTGCGGCGCCCCGCCTGGCCCGGGGCTGGCACCACCGTCCGTTCGGTCAAAGTCTTTTTCAAATGGAACGCCGCGGGACCCCGCAGCGGCCCGGACCATGGTGCCCTGGTAGCTCCAGGCCGACAGGTCGTAGCGGCGGTCCTCGGCGTGCAGCCCGGAGAAGACGCCGTCCAGGTCCTCGGTGTCGGCGAAATCCTCGGTGAGGATGACCGCCGCGTTGGTGTAGGCGATCACGTAGTCGCGGAAGTACTTCTCGTTGGCCAGGACGTAGTTGATGATCCCGCCCAGGAACACGATGTCGCTGCCGGCCCGCAGCGGCACGTGCAGGTCGGCGACGGCGCTGGTGCGGGTGAACCGGGGGTCGACGTGGATCACCGTCGCGCCGCGCGCCTTGGCCTCCATCACCCACTGGAAGCCGACCGGATGGCATTCGGCCATGTTCGAGCCCTGAATGAGGATGCAGTCGGCGTTGGCCAGGTCCTGCTGGAACGTGGTCGCGCCGCCGCGCCCGAAGCTAGTCCCCAGACCGGGGACGGTGGAGGAGTGTCAAATACGGGCCTGATTCTCGATCTGGATCGCGCCCAGCGCAGTGAACAGCTTCTTGATCAGGTAGTTCTCTTCGTTGTCGAGCGTGGCCCCGCCCAGGCTGGCGAACCCGAGCGTCCTGCGGGTCCGGCGGCCGTCCGCCTCTTCTTGCCAGCCGCTGCGCCGGGCTTGCAGCACCCGGTCCGCGATCATGTCCATCGCAGTGTCAAGGTCAAGATCTTCCCAGTCGGTTCCGAACGGACGCCGGTACTTCACCTTGTACTGCCGGGCGCTCCCGGTGGTGAGCTGGAGGCTGGCCGAGCCCTTGGGACAGAGCCGGCCGCGGCTCACCGGTGAATCCGGGTCGCCCTCGATCTGGATGACCTGGCCGCCGGAGACATAGACGTTCTGCCCGCAGCCGACCGCGCAGTACGGGCAGACCGACTTGACCACCGCATCCGCCGTGCTCGTCCTGGCCTGGCGGGGATGGTCGCTCCTGGCCGCGGGGCCGAGCCCCCGCCGGTCTGTTCCGGTCAGCTGCCGGTAGACGGGCCAGGAGCCGATCCAGGTTCGGGTTCCCATGTCGTCCGTGTCACCTCCGCCTCACCGCGAACGGCCTTCGTGCCCATTATGTCGCGCCACGATAAGCTGCGATGCAGGAGGGGGAAGGTGGCCGTTAGCAGGGCCCGGATTGACGTGCCGGACTACGCCGGGGCAGTCCGGCCGGGCTGGTACGTCAGGTCTTGTCGAAGACCAGCAGGAATTCGAGCAGGCCGTGATCTTGCGTGGTCACGAAGCCCGCGAAGCTCGGGTTCTGGATGTTGTAGTCGGCGAACAGCACCGGGATGTGCCCGGCCACCTCGATCTGAGCGCCCTTGCGCTCGGCGGTGAGCGTGAACGTGACCACCCGCGTGGTGCCGTGCAGCGTCAGGTTCCCGTGCGCGGTGTACTCCCTGATCACGCCGCCGGCGGGCAGCGGCGCCAGGTCGATCGGGCTGGTCAGCGTGAAGGTGCCGGCCGGGTACTGGGACACGTCCATGATCCGGCCGTCGAACTGGGCGTCGCGCTGGCTCTTGTCGCTGTGCACGGTCGCCATCGGCACGCTGAAGGAGGCGGCGGTGACGGTCGTGCCCTGGATGGCCAGGTGCCCGGTGACCGCAGTGGTACGGCCGACCGCGGTGGCGCTCTGCCCCAGCAGCACCTCGTTGACCCGGTAGCCGACGATGGAGCCCGGCCCGACGGTCCAGGTCCCGGTCACCGGCCCGCTGGCGGCGGTGTTCGCCGAGGCGGTGCTGCCCGGTGACGAAGACTGGGTGGCCGCCGGTGACAGCGACAGCGCGGCAGGGGCGCTGTTGAAGAAGTGGATGTAGACGAACGGGCCGGCCGCGCCGAGGACGACAAGTACGCCGGCGGCGGCCAGGAGCCATCTGAGCCAGTGACGCGGTCTCGTGAACGGCATGGTGTGTATCTTTCTCGTGCGTGATGAGGGCGCGGGCACCGAATCGTGAATCCGAGTATCCAGGCAGAGCCTCTCAGCAGCCTCTGAGCGCCCTGAAGGTCAGCGATGAACATCGGGCGCGAGTAGACTGGCGCGAGATGATCCTGATCGTGGCCGGGGTGTCGGGCAGCGGCAAGAGCACCGTCGGTTCGATGCTCGCCGGCCGCCTGCACTGGCGATTCGCCGACGGGGACGACTTTCATCCCGCGGCCAACATCGCCAAGATGCGGGTCGGGATCCCGCTGACCGACAGCGACCGCTGGCCATGGCTACGGGCCATCGGCGCATGGATGGACGAGCGCATCGCGCAGGGCGAGTCGGCGGTGATCGCCTGTTCCGCGCTCAAGCGCTCCTACCGCAACGTGCTGCTCACCGGGCGCCCCGGAGCGCTGCTGGTCTTCCTGGCCGAGGATCGCGAAGTCCTGGCCCAGCGGCTGGCCGCCAGGCACGGTCACTTCTTTCCTGAGGTGCTGCTCGCCACCCAGTTCGATGCCCTCGAGCCGCCACAGCCAGATGAGCACGCGATCACGGTCGCCGAGGGCGCGGATGACCGGCCCGGCGATATCGTCACGAAGATCATCCGGCTAGTCTGGCCTGGCGACGGTGCCGGCCCGGGCGCCCCCGGCGGTGATCATGAAGCTGAAACTTGACCTGCACGACATCTACAACCGCGGGCAGGACATTGACCGCGCCCTGCGGGAGATCATCGACGAGGCCGAGGCCAAGAAGGCGCCGCTGGTCGAGATCATCCCCGGCAAAGGGTCCGGGCAGCTGAAAAAGCACGTGCTGCGGTTCCTTGAGCAAAAAGAGATCAAGGCCAAGTACCACAGAATCGAGAAGGACTCCAAGAACTTCGGCCGCCTTTTCGTGCATTTCCGCTGGTAGGCTCGCTCGCCTCGGCGGCGGCGGCGTTCCCGCGCCCGCGCG
Source organism: Streptosporangiaceae bacterium (assembly GCA_030042885.1). Next base: position 3,625 of record JASHYW010000127.1, read on the forward strand.
CGCCCGCCTACCCTGACGCGCGCGTCGGTCAGCGGCGGATAGATCGCGGCAGTTAGGGCAGCATTCAGGGCAGACTCTCAGTCAGCACTGAGAACCTGCCACCGCACAGGGCAGGCCTCAGTGGCACATCCGACCGGGATTTAGGAGCGCGTCATGCGATTCCACCTCGTGGCACGCCGGATCATGCTGGCTCCGGCGCTTGGCCTGGCGCTCGCCGTAGCGGTTGCCGCCTGCAGCAGTCCCAGTAGTTCCTCAAGCTCGTCAGCTCCCGCGACGTCCGCCCCCGCGTCATCCGCGTCCGCGTCGAGCACCGCCGCCGCCGCAGCGCAGATCACCGCGGACTGGGAGAAGTTCTTCAGCTCCAGCACGTCCACGTCGCAGAGAGTCACCCTGCTGCAGAACGGGAGCACGTTCGCCGCGGCCATCACCGCCCTGGCCAAGCTGCCCCTGGCCAGCGGCATCGGTGCCAAGGTCACCGGGGTGACGGTGGATAACGGCACGGCCATCGTGAAATACGACATCACCTCCGGCGGGTCGTCGCTGCTGTCGGGGCAGACCGGCACGGCGGTCTACCAGAACGGCACCTGGAAGGTCGGCGATGGCAGCCTGTGCGGCCTGCTCAAGCTGGTGCCCGGCGGCACCGTGCCGGCCGCGTGCAATTCGGTGAGCTGAGGCGGGGCCGTCCAGTTGGCCAGGCCGGTCGAGGCTGTCTCCGGTGACCAGCACGGCGAGGAGAGGATCCTCGCCCGCGGTGGCCAGTCGCTGGCCCTCGCGACCCTGTGCACGCTGCTGTTCCTGACCTTCCTCGACAACACCGTGGTGAGCGTCGCGCTCTCGAACATATATACTAACCTGGGCGCGAGCCCCACCCAGCTGCAGTGGGTCGTCGGCGCCTACGCCCTCACCTTCGCCAGCCTCATGCTGGCCTGCGGGATGATCGGGGACGAGCTGGGCCGGAAGAAGGTCATGCTGGCCGGCGCGGGAGTGTTCTGCGCCGGCTCGGTCCTGTCCGCGCTCGCCCCGGACGTCCAGGTGCTCATCGCCGGGCGCGCCGTGATGGGCATGGGCGCGGCAGCCAGCGAGCCGGGTACGCTCTCGATGCTCCGGCATCTGTACCCCGAGACCAGGGCCCGGAGCAGGGCTATCGGCATCTGGGCCGGGACCTCCGGGCTCGCTCTGGCCATGGGCCCGGTCATCGGCGG
>JASHYW010000018.1 GCA_030042885.1 Streptosporangiaceae bacterium
CGCGGGCCGCCACTTCCCGTCGAGGGTTTCGACCAGGACCGGTTCCGGCAGGTACAGCTCGCTGAGAACGTCCCGGGCATGCGCATACAGCTGGGCCAGCTCGTCATGGGTTGCGGTGGCCACGATCCCGTAGACGGTGCCCGCATCGGCGCGGACCAGGTTCGCCCTGGGCTGGACGCGGATGTCGAAGCCGGCCAGGCGGGCCACCTCCCAGTTCTGCGGCACGAGATCAACTTCCTGGAGCACTTCGAAGTTGATGTAGGACCCGTAGAAGAATGTCCAGACTCGTGGCGCTGCCGTCATCGCATCCCTCCTGGTTGTCCGCACTCTCGCAAGGGCCGTCAATCTATCTCAGGGCCGCGGTCCTGCACTCCACTGCCTCCATCGCGAACGTGGCCGTTCATGACCAGGGACAGCCAGTCAGAGCAGGATGGCAGGTAGCGGCGGCCGAGAGTACGGGACTATCAGGGTCGACCCGGACCCGCGTGGCCGAGGAACGCGGGGCGGCGATGAGCGGCCATCACGGTGCTGCCCGCGAATCCGCTCAGGTCTGGATGATCGCAACTCGGGCATCTCCAGTGGCCGGGTGCCGGGCATCGGCCAGTTACCGCCGTGGACACCGGCGGGGAGGACGGTGTAGGTGGCAGGAGGTGACAGGCCTGACTGCGGGCATCCAGGTCAGCGTGGCGGACGTGGACGACGAGGATGGTTACGTGCCGCCTGCAAGGCGGCCGGGTCGCGCGGTCGATGAAGGAAATGCTCGTGCTGCTCGAGGACCAGCTGCACGCCCGCGGCATCAACCTGCACATCCTGACTGGCGTCCGGGCAGCGGCACGACCGTGACCGCGGTCGTGCCAGCCAGGCCGGGTTAGCGGCCAGGCCGGGTTGACCGGGGGCGCCGCCACCTGGTGGCGGGTGGCCCCGGCTGGGCGCATAGGTGCTCGACGAGCAGTTCCACGGCGGCGGAGGCGCGGCGGTGGCTGACCGCGTGCCAGGGCCGGGCCAGCGGCGTGTGCGGTACGGTCAGCTCGGCCAGCCGGCCCGACGCCAGCGTTTCGGTGACCGCATCGCGGGACACGAGCGTCACGCCGAGGCCGGCCACCGCTCCCGCCACCACCGCCCCGTTTGAACCCAGCGTCAGCGTGGCCGGGTCGGCGTCGAGCTCGGCGAGCAGCGCCTGGCACGTCGCCCGGGTACCGGAGCCGACCTCCCGCAGCAGCCAGGTGGCACGCATCGGGTCGGATGCTCCCGGCAGGTCCGGTGAACCCACGACTACCAGCTCGTTACGGCGAACCGCCCGCACGGCCACATCCAGCGACCGGGGAGGACGGCCGGCGATCACCAGATCGGTCTCGTGGGCGGCGAGCAGCCCCCACACGCGCTCGCGGTTGCCCACCTCCAAGCGGAGGTCCATGCCTGGATGGCGCTCGCGCAGCGACGCGATCACCACCGGCAGGATGTGCTCGCCGGCCGTCGTCACCGCCGCAACCCGCACCCGGGCGTGCCCGGGGTCGGTGTCCCCTCGCGCGGCGGCCAGCCCTTCTTCCTGCAGCCCCAGGATTTCGCGCGCGTATCCGGCGAAGATGCGTCCGGGCTCCGTCAGCCGCAGCCCTCGCCCGTCCCGCTCCAGCAGCGGCACCCCGACCTCGCGGGTGAGGGCAGCGAGCGCGGCCGAGACCGCCGACTCGGTGACCATCAGGCGCCGTGCGGCCGCTCGCACCGATCCGGTGTCGGTCACCGCCACATACGCCCGCAGCCGCCCCGTGGTCGTCACATCCGCCGCCAATCGCTGAAGTGCCGTTAGTTGAATAAATTCTTAACTTTTACGCATAATACTTGATAGACATTGCATGCTTCGGATGGCACCCTGGCTGTCAGGACTACAGCCCAGGAGGACGCATCGTGACCGAAGACGCAACCGCGAGCAGGCGATGGCACGCCGGCGTGATCCCGTACGCCGAGATGGGGTACTGGAGGCCGGACTACGAGCCGAAGGACACCGACGTGCTCACCGCCTTCCGGGTCACGCCCCAGCCCGGGGTGCCGCCCGAGGAGGCGGGCGCGGCCGTGGCCGGGGAGTCGTCGACCGCGACCTGGACGGTGGTGTGGACCGACCGGCTGACGGCCTACGAGAACTACCAGGGCAAGTGCTACTCGGTGGAGCCGGTGCCCGGCGCCGAGGGACAGTACATCGCCCGGATCGCCTACGACATCGACCTGTTCGAGGAGGGCTCGGTCGCGAACCTTACCTCCTCCATCATCGGTAACGTGTTCGGGTTCAAGGCGCTGAAGGCGCTGCGCCTGGAAGACATGCGGATCCCGCTGCACTACGTCAAGACGTTCACCGGCCCGGCGCACGGGATCGTGATGGAGCGGGAGTACCTGAACAAGTACGGGCGCCCGCTGCTGGGCGCGACCACTAAGCCGAAGCTGGGCCTGTCGGCCCGCAACTACGGCCGGGTCGTCTACGAGGCGCTGCGCGGCGGGCTCGACTTCACCAAGGACGACGAGAACATCAACTCCCAGCCGTTCATGCGCTGGCGGGACCGGTACCTGTTCACCATGGAGGCGGTCAACCGGGCGCAGGCCGCGACCGGCGAGGTCAAGGGCCACTACCTCAACGTGACCGCGGCCACCATGGAGGACATGTACGAGCGCGCCGACTTCGCCAAGGAGCTCGGCAGCGTGATCATCATGGTGGACCTGACCGCCGGGTACACCGCGATCCAGTCGATGGCCCGATGGGCCAGGCGCAACGGCGTCATCTTGCACCTGCACCGGGCCGGGCACGCCACCTTCACCCGGCAGAAGTTCCACGGCATCAGCTTCCGGGTGCTCGCCAAATGGATGCGGCTGGCCGGGGTCGACCACCTGCACGCCGGCACAGTGGTGGGCAAGCTGGAAGGCGACCCGCACGCGGTCGCCGGCTACTACGACACCCTCCGCCTGGCGCACGTGGAGCCCGACCCGCTGAAGGGCCTTTACTTCGGGCAGGAGTGGGGTTCGATGCCGGGCACCATGCCGGTGGCCTCCGGCGGCATCCACGCCGGCCAGATGCACCAGCTGCTGCACTACCTGGGCGAGGACGTGGTGCTCCAGTTCGGCGGCGGCACGATCGGCCACCCGATGGGCATCGCCGCCGGGGCCACCGCCAACCGCGTGGCCGTCGAGGCCATGATCAAGGCCAGGAACGAGGGCCGCGACCTGCTCGCCGAGGGCGAGGACATCCTGCGGGCCGCCGCCAGACGCAGCCGCGAACTGGACGTCGCCCTGGCCACCTGGGGAGATATCACGTTCAGCTACGAGCCCACCGACGTCCCCGACGCCGTCGCCACGCCCACCGCCCTGTGACAAGGAGAGCATCATGCACCTGAACCAGGGAACCTTCTCCCACCTGCCCGACCTGACCGACGACGAGATCAGGGCCCAGGTCCAGTACGCCCTCGACCAGGGCTGGCCGCTGTCGGTGGAGTTCACCGACGATCCCCATCCCCGCAACACCTACTGGGAGATGTGGGGCCTGCCGATGTTCGACCTGCACGACGCCGCCGGCGTCCTGTACGAAGTGGGCGAATGCCGCAAGGCATACCCCGGGCACTACATCCGGGTCAACGCCTACGACGCGGCCAAGGGCCGGCAGACCATCGCGCTGTCGTTCCTGGTGAACCGGCCCGCCACCGAGCCGGGCTTCCGGCTCGACCGCCAGGAGGCCAGCGACCGGCAGATCCGGTACACCACCCACGCGTACGCGACCGGCCGGCCGGCCGGCCGGCGTTATGCGGATCCATGGCCGTAAACGACTCCGGACCGGGGGCGCGGATGGCGTTCGGCGCGCGCCCCGCCGCCAGCATCGTCCCGGCCGAGGACACGGCAACCCCGCCCAAGGACAGCCAGGCCCGCGAGCCCCTCGGCGGCGCTGACGTCGTCGACCTGGCGGCCGAGCGCCGGCGCTCCGGCGTCGATGAGGTGCTCGACGCGCTCGACGCGGAACTGGTCGGCCTGGCCCCGGTCAAGGCGAGGATCCGGCAGATCGCGGCGCTGCTGCTGGTGGACTCGGCCCGCGCCCGGTTCGGCCTGACCACGGCGCGGCCCAACCTGCACATGTGCTTCACCGGAGAGCCGGGCACGGGGAAGACCACGGTCGCGCTGCGCATGGCCGACCTGCTCAAGCGCCTGGGCTACCTGGAACGCGGGCACCTGGTGGCGGTCGGCCGGGAGGATCTCGTCGGGCAGTACGTCGGGCACACCGCGCCCAAGACGAAGGAGGTCCTGAAGCGGGCCATGGGCGGGGTGCTGTTCATCGACGAGGCGTACTACCTGTACCGCGCCGAGAACGAGCGCGACTACGGCCAGGAAGCCATCGAGATCCTCCTGCAGGTCATGGAGAACCAGCGCCAGGACCTGGTGGTCATCCTGGCCGGCTACAAGGACCGGATGGACACGTTCTTCCAGGCCAACCCCGGCATGAGCTCCAGGATCGCGCACCACATCGACTTCCCCGGCTACACCATCGAGGAACTCGAGCAGATCGGGATGCTCATGGTCACCCGGGCCGGCTACCAGCTGTCGCCGGCCGCTTGCGCGACCTTTCACGACTACCTCGTCCGCCGACGGCAGCAGCCGAGGTTCGCCAACGCCCGCAGCGTCCGCAACGCCGTGGAGCGGGCGCGGCTGCGCCACGCCAGCCGGCTCTTCGACGGCCACGCCACGCAGGTCTCCCGGGACGACCTCATCCGGCTCGAACCCGAGGACTTCCTGGCCAGCCGGGTATTCCAGCAGCCTCCAGGGGACGTGACGGCCGTCCCCGGGGCCCCATCGGCACCGTAACAAAGAGGTCCACCCGTGCCTGACGCTCACAAGACACTCACCCGGCACACGATCGAGGCCGAACACCGCCATCCCGACTCGACCGGGGACTTCTCCGGGCTGCTCAACGCCGTCTCGACCGCCGTGAAGATGATCGCCAACCAGGTGAACAAGGGTGCGCTCGTCGGCGCGCCGGGCGGCGCAGGCGCCCAGCACGGGCCCGGCGAGGTCCGCAGGCGCCTCGACGTGATCAGCCACGAGATCCTGATCAGCGAGACCGAATGGGCCGGCCACCTGGCCGCGATGGCCTCGGCGGAGATGACCGGCTTCCACCCGGTCCCGTCCCGGTACCGGCGCGGCAAGTACCTGCTCGTGTTCGACCCGCTCGACGGCTCCGGCGACATCGACGTCAACATCCCCGTGGGGACCATCTTCTCCGTCCTGCGCAGCCCGCGCCCGGGCGCGCAGCCGCAGGCCGCGGACTTCCTCCAGCCCGGCACCGAGCAGGTGTGCGCCGGCTTCGCCCTGTACGGGCCGTCCACCATGCTCGTCCTCACCACCGGCGACGGCGTGGACGGCTTCACCCTCGACCGCGACATCGGCGCCTTCGTGCTCACTCACCCGAAGATGCGCATTCCCGCCGAGACCAGCGAGTTCGCGATCAACTCCTCGAACGAGCGGTTCTGGGAGCCGCCGGTCCGGCGCTACGTGGCCGAATGCCTGGCCGGGCGCACCGGCCCGCGCGGCAAGGACTTCTCCATGCGGTGGATCGCCTCGCTGGTCGCCGAGGCGTTCCGCATCCTCAGCCGCGGCGGCGTGTTCCTGTATCCCGCCGACAGCAAGGACCCGGACGGGCCGGGGCGGCTGCGCCTGATGCACGAGGGCAATCCGATCGCCTTCATTATCGAGCAGGCCGACGGCCTGGCCGGCACCGGCCACGGGCGGCTGATGGAGGTGACGCCGCAGGACCTGCACCAGCGGGTGCCGGTGATCTTCGGCTCCCGCGCCGAGGTCGAGCTGATCGAGCGGTATCACCGCGATCACGCCGAGCCGAGCACCGATGACTTCTCCCTGTTCAACACCAGGTCCCTGTTCCGCGCCTGACCCGAGGAGCCGTCATGTCCACCAAGCATCCAGTGATGGTCGTCACCGGGTCCTCCGGCGCCGGCACGACCTCGGTGACCAGCTCGGTGCAGGAGATCTTCCGCCGGGAGCAGATCACCCCCGCGCTGGTCGAGGGCGATTCCTTCCACCGCTACGACCGCGACGGGATGAAGGCCGCGATCGCCGACGCCGAGGCCGCCGGCAACCATCACTTCTGCCACTTCGCCCCCGAGGCCAACCTGCTGGAGGACCTGGAAGACCT
>JASHYW010000128.1 GCA_030042885.1 Streptosporangiaceae bacterium
GCGACGCGGTCGACTTCCTCGGCCTGTCCTTCCACCTCGACTCCAACGAGGTCGGTGACCGGGTACTGGCGGCCGACGAATGCCTGCGGCTGCTCGAGCGGGCCTGGGCGGCCGGACTCAGCCCGCGGGTCCTGGACATCGGCGGCGGCTTCCGGCAGGCCTTCGCCGACCGCCCGGAGCCGTTCGAAGAGTACGGCCGGGCCGTCAAGCGCGGCCTGGCCGGCCACGGCCAGCCGCTGACATGGGGCGGTGCCACGCTGGGATACCGGTACGAGGACGGCGGGATCCGCGGCACGCTGATGTCCGGCAAGTATGCGGGCACCGTCACCGGCCGCGAATTCCTGCGCGAGCTGGCCGGCAGCCCGCTGCCGGGCCAGGGCGGCCGGACGTTCGCCCGCGTGCTGCGCGAGAACATGATCGAGCTGTGGCTCGAGCCCGGCAAGTCGCTGGTTGATCACGCGGGCCTCACCCTGGCCAGCGTGGAGTTCGTGAAGGAGGCCTCAGACGGCAGCATGCTGGTGAACCTGGACATCAGCCGGGACAAGATCTGCCCGGCCGGCCAGGAGGTCATGCTCGATCCCGTCCTCATATGCCGGTCACCGGCCTGGGGCCGCGCTGGTCACCGGACCGGGGTCTTCTTCGCCGGGAACCTCTGCCTGGAGCGCGACATGATCTTCACGCACCTGACGTTCGTCGACCGGCTCCCCGAGCCGGGAGACATCGTTGTGTTCGTCAACACCGCCGGCTACCAGATGGACCTGTCCGCCTCCGCGGCCCTGATGCAGCGCCAGCCGGCCAAGGTGGTCGCCCGCGCTACAGGAGAGGGGTTCACCGCGCACGCCGACGCCGACGACCAGGACCAGGACCAGGAATCAGGAGCATGCTGTACCAGCACATCACCGAGCTGATCGGGAACACGCCCCTGTTGCGCCTCGATCCCGCCCGGCACGGCATCGAGGGCATCGACCTGTACGCGAAGCTGGAGTACTGCAACCCGTTCGGCTCGGTGAAAGACAGGATCGCCTGGGGCATGATCCGCGACGACCTCGGCGAGATCACCGGCCGGGGGCAGACCCTGATCGAGGCATCAAGCGGGAACACCGCCAAGGCGCTGCAGGTCCTGGCGGCCATGCATGGCCTGCGCCTGCGGGCGCTCACCAACCGGGCGAAGGTCGCCGAGGTGCGCGACATCCTGGAACTGCTCGGGGTCGAGCTGGAGGAGCTGCCGGGCCTGTCCGAATGCCCGGACCCCACCGTCCCTGACGACGTGTTCTCCACGATCGAGAAGATGATGGCCGAACGGCCGGGCGAGTTCTACCACCCGTCGCAGTACACCAACCTGGCCAACGTCCGCACCCATCACGACACCACCGGCCAGGAGATCGCCGCTGACCTTGGCGAGGTCGACTTCCTGTTCGGCGGCCTCGGGACAACCGGCTCGACTCGCGGCGCCGCGACGTTCCTGCAGGGGGCGAACCCGGGGCTGAAGACGATCGGCGTGGTATCGACCCGGGACGACTTCATCCCCGGCATCCGCTCCGAGGCTGAGCTGTGGGATGTCGGCCTGTTCGAGCCTGGCTTCTACGCACAGATCATCCCGGTCCGGCCAGCCGACGCGATCGACGCCACGCTGGAGCTCGCGGGCCGTCACGGCGTGCTGGCCGGCCCCACCACCGGAGCCACGTACTGGGCGGCGCAGCAATACCTGCGGCGGCAGCCGGTGCCCGCGGGTCCGCCGCGCCGCGCGGTCGTCATTGCCTGCGACCGGCTGGAACCATACCTCTCGTATGTCCGCAAGCGGCGTCCTGACTTGTTCGGGCAGGCGAGGCGCGCCACCCCGGGCGACGTATCGGACGACATCGTAGCGGCCACGCTCGAACTGTCCGTCAGAGCGCTGGCCGGGATGATCCCGGATCCGGCGCTGCTGTGCATCGACACCCGCGGGAGCATGGCCTACCGGGTCGGTCACCTGCCGGGCTCGGTGAACATCCCCGACGACTACCTCGAGGACATGCTCCGGCACGGGAACCCGTTCCCCGGGTCCAGTACAATCGTGCTCGTCTGCGCGGTCGGCGAGTACTCCAGGCGCCTGGCCGCCTTCCTCAGGCAGGCCGGGCACGATGCAGCGAGCCTGGCCGGCGGCGTGGTGGCCTGGCGTGACGCGGGCCTGCCGCTGGAATCCGGGCTCACCCAGGGCGTCACCGGATAGCTCCCACCGCCACGGGAAAGGACGTGCGCCGTCCTGCCGCCAGACGTTCTACTGGCCGCACTTGCAGTCGACGCAGGTGCAGTTCGCGCAGGTGCATTTCGGGTTGTCGCAGCTGCGTGCGGCATTGCCGCAGTTGCAGTCCACGCAGGTGCACGGATCACAGGTACACGCCGGGTTCTCGCAGGTGGTGGCCGTGCTCATGACCGGATCCCCTCTCTCGTCAGCTATCCCATGAATATCAGCAAAACCTGGCCCAGTATGGCACCACGGCAGGTCGGCCACCCGCGCCTGCGCGCTGACACAGTCACCTTCTGCGGGAACCGCTTGGTTTTCATTGGATCGACTAATACCTCGGCGGGGTTCTCTCAATACCCTCCCTAGGTTTATCAAATACCTCTACAGGGTTTCCGCGGCCCATCAGGAGATGTCAATCACAGCCTATCCTACCTGCAGGTTGTCCATGATAAGGGAAAGCAAAGTTCTTTCTTGCCGCTAACTCTTGAACCACGGAAAACCGGCCTTTAGTATTTGCGACATTCCCGGGTGGCCAGGAGAAGCGTGCTCCGGCGGTCCGGGTCCCTGATACCTGTTCCGGGGATGACGACAGTCCGGGCATAGGCGTCCGGGCCGGGCAAGCGAGGAGAACTGGATGAGCGAGATCGCCGCCGCGGGAGCCCGTCCCGCGAGGCGGAGCAGGCTGAGTGCCGGAGCCGAAGTGGCCAGTGGGGCGCCTGACGTCCGGCGGCTGCTGCAGCTCATGCTGGCCGGAATATGGCTGCTCGACGCCCTACTGCAGTATCAGTCCTTCATGTTCTCCAAGGCGTTCAGCCAGATGATAGGGGGGACGGCGTCCGGCAACCCTGGCGTCGTCGCCAGCCCGATCACCTGGAACGCCACGCTCGTCGCGCATCACGCCGTGCTGCTGAACTCGATCTTTGCCACGATCCAGCTGCTGATCGCGATCGGGATCGCGTGGCGGCCCACGGTGCGGCTGGCGCTGGCCGCCTCCATCGCCTGGGGGTTCGGCGTGTGGTGGTTCGGCGAGGGACTCGGGATGGTGCTGACCAGCAGCGCGAGCCCGGTGAGCGGCGCTCCCGGCGCGGTGATCATCTACGCGCTGCTCGCGGTGCTGCTGTGGCCGGCCGACCGGGGGACATCGGCGCCGTTCACCGCGGCCCGGGCCGTGGGCGCCACGGCCGCGCGGGCGCTGTGGCTCGTGCTGTGGCTCAGCCTGGCCTACTTCGCGCTACTGCCCGGGAACCGGGCGCCGCAGGCGCTGAACGGCATGATCGCGGGCATGGAAAGCGGCGAGCCTGGCTGGCTGGCCACCCTGGACCGGGGCGCCGCCTCGCTCGTCGCCCACCAGGGCCTGGCCGCCTCGATCGTGCTGGCGATCGCGCTGGTGATCATCGCCGTCGGGGTGTACCTGCCGCCGCCGGCCGCCAAGGCCACCCTGGTCCTGGCCATCGTGGTGGCCGCGGTGATCTGGGTGTTCGGCGAGGCCTTCGGGACCATCCTCACCGGCGGGGGCACCGACCCCAACTCCGGGCTGCTGCTCATCCTGCTGGCCCTCACCTACTGGCCGGTCCGCACCACGGTGGCGGCGCCGGCGCGCACCACCCCGGCCCCGGCCGGCGTCGGCGAAGGGACGGTCGCATCATGATCCCCACCTGGGTCCTGGACATCTTCGCCGCGATCATGCTCGTGGTCGCGGCGGTGAGCGCGGGCCGCCTGGTGGCGGCGCGGCCATGGCAGCAGGGGGCGCAGCGGGCGGCCCTGGCCGACATCGACGTCGCGCATCTGCTGATGGCGATCGCGATGGCGGGCATGCTGGTCGCGAGCCTGCAGACCCTGCCCAACGGCGCCTGGGCGGTCATCTTCGCCGTGATGACGGCCTGGTTCGCCTACCGGGTGGCGCGAGACGCGCAGGTCAGCGGCGTCCGCGCGCTGGCGGGCGGACACTGCGCGCCGCACCTCATCCACGCCGCAGCGATGCTGTACATGTTCATGGCCTTCACGGCGCCCGCGACACACGGATCGGGCGGCATGGGTGGCATGGCCGGCGGCATGAGCGGCATGGGAACCCTGCAGCTGCCGTTCCTGGCGTTCGTTTTCGCGCTGCTGCTGATCGGCTACAGCATCTGGGACCTGGACCGGCTCTCCGGCCCCGGCGCCAGCGGGCACTACAGCCTCGCGGCCGCCGGCACGGCACCGACGGGCCCGGTCCTGGTCGGGGCCACGGCCGGGCCGGGCGCCGCCGCGGTGTCCGTGTCAGCCAGCGGCTCGGCCGGCTCCGCTTTGGCGACCGAGGCTCAGCCCGCCGACGCCAGCGCCCCGGCGAACCACGCCGACCCGGGCGTCCTCGCACCGTGGGTGGCGACAAGCTGCCGGATCGCGATGGGCGTCACCATGGCGTTCATGCTGCTGATCATGATCTAGCGGTACAGGGCGCTGCGCCGGAGGGACCGGCCGGTTCATGTGAGGTTGAGGCCCGGATAGACGCGGGCGGCGTTGCCGGCCAGGACGGCGGCCAGGGTGTCACCGGGCAGGCCGAGGGCCGCCACGGCGCGCGCGTTCTGGGCCATGCCGGGCACGCCTGGCCAGTCGGTGCCGAAGATCCACTTGCGGGCCAGCACCCGGAGGTCGAAGCCGGCGTAGTAGCCGGGCAGCCGCTTGGGCGGCAGCCCGGCCAGGTCCAGCCAGACGTTGTCGCGGCCCAGCGCCATCCGGGCGGCGTCGGCGTACCAGTGGCCGCGGCCTCCGTGAGCCAGCACGAACTGGACGCCGGGGAAGTCACCGGCCACGGTGGCCATCAGCTTCGGGTCCCCCGCCTCGGGCTGCGAACCGGGGAAGATGCTCCCGCCGGTGTGCACGATCACCGGTACGCCGCGCGCGGCGCACAGCTCGTAGACCGGGTACATGTCATCGCCTTCGGCGCGGAATCCGCCGTGCACCGGGTGCACCTTGACCGCCACCGCTCCCAGGGCCAGCTGCCGTTCGGCCTCGGCCGCGGGCGAGGGGTGCAGCCGCGGGTTCACGTTGGCCACCAGGCGGAACCTGCGGGGGTTGCAGGCGATGACCGGCAGCAGGTCCTCGACCGGCTGGATCCCGGTCGCCCGGGGGCTGTACTCGGCGAACAGCAGCGCGACGTCGACACCTTCGGCGGCCAGCAGCGCATCCAGCCGGGACGGGATGGGGTCGCCGTCGGGCCCGAACGCCTCCCGCCAGCCGGAATCCTGGCCGAACGTGGCGGCCCACTCCATCCAGGCCGGGCTCACGGTGCTCAGCCTGGGCACGTGCATGTGAGCGTCGACCACCGCCAGGCCGTCGATCATCGGGATCGGCCCGGGTTCACGGCGCCGTTCAGGAGCCGTCCAGGCGCCGAAGGCCGGTCCGGTACCTGCGGGCGGACTCGAGATACCTCTTCACGGCACGATCCACCGCGTCGCCGGAGACCGCGGTCCGCTTGATCTTCGCGGGGACGCCGGCCACCAGGGCCCCGGGTGGCACCTCGAAGCCCTCGGCCACCAGGGCGCCGGCCGCCACGATCGCGCCGGCGCCGACCTGGGCCCGGTTCAAGGTGATGGACCCCGAACCGATCAGGCACCTGTCCTCCACCACGCAGCCTTCAAGGTGCGCGTTGTGCCCGACCACGCACCCGGCTCCGATGAGCGTCGGCCAGTCCTCCGTGCAGTGGATCACGGTTCCGTCCTGCACCGAGGTCCTGGCGCCGATCTCGATCCGGCCATGGTCGCCGCGCAGCACCGCGCACGGCCAGACCGACGCCTCGGGACCGATCCGCACCCGGCCGATCACGACGGCATCGGGGTGCACGAAGGCGGAGCCGTCGATGTCAGGCTCAAACTCGCCCAGGGCGTAAAGCGGCATCGGCGAACCCTACCGTGCGGGTTCGGTGCTCAGGTCGAGCACCCCGAATCGGTGCTGGTCCCAGATGTGCAGCGACGCTTCTTCCGGGTACCTGGTGACGTCCGGCGGGTCGTCGAAGATGCGGGTCGCCCGGCGTCCGGGAGCGTACTGCGGCCAGCCGGGATCGCCGGTGGCGGCGAACGCCGCCCACTGCGAGCGCATCAGGTCCCCGAGTGCCACGGCGCTGGCGGGCGGCTCGGGGCCGAACAGCATCCGTCCGACGGCCTGGTAGACGCCGAACACCAGCGGCACGTCGATCGCGTGGCAGGCCCCGAGCCCCTTCACCGGCGCGGGGTAGGTGACCTCGTACAGGAAGGTCCGCCCGCCCGCGGCCGCGTGGGCCTGGGCCAGGTGCAGGCTCGGCATCCGGAACAGCCAGTCGGAGTGCACGAGCTCGAACAGCGTCTCGGGGTCAGCGTCCGGATAGCCGGCACGGTAAGCCGCCTCGCCGCCGTCACCCGGGGCCAGGACCCGCAGCGCCTGGCTGGCCCGCTCGGCGGTCACCTGGCCGCGGAGCCCGTAAACCTCGGTGAACAGCCGGTATTCGTCGCGGTTGTGCCCGGCGATCAGGTCGACGGCCCGGGCCGCGCCTTCGGCCAGCGCCCGCCACGGCGTGACGGGCAGCACCTCGCCGTCCACCACCGGCGAGAACGGCGTGGGGGTGAGCCCGACCGTTCCCCATCGTCGCACGTGGTCGCGGGGCGGCACCGCGTCGGCGGCGGCCATCAGCCGGGCAGGCTCGGCCGCCGCGAAGGCCTCCGCGGTGGCGGGCAGGCCGGCCTGCGCCGCGATGGCGGCGGTCACGTCGGCGGC
>JASHYW010000129.1 GCA_030042885.1 Streptosporangiaceae bacterium
GGATGACTCCCCTAGCCCCCCGCGGGGGGGAAGGGCAGCTGCCCGACGAAGCGGTCGTTGAAATCGGCGCGGTCGGAGAGCTCGACATACCTCACCTCCTCCAGCAGCGCCAGGCCGCCGGCCCGCTCGCGCAGGCTGAGCAGCGCCATCTTCGCCCCTTCGCCGGCCACGTTGCCGGCCGGCACCACGCGCGGCACTGGGACCCTGGGCACCAGGCCGATCCTGATCGCGGCGGCCGGGGACAGGTAGCTGCCGAACGATCCGGCCAGCAGCACCTGCTTGACGTCGGCCTCGGTGAGGCCGGCCTCCTCCAGCAGGATGCTCCAGCCGGTCGCGATGGCCGCCTTGGCGAACTGAAGCTCGCGGACATCGCGCTGGGACAGGTAGATGCTGTCCTCGGCGGCACCCCGCCAGTGCAGCACGAACACCCGTTCGGCACCGATTCGCCTCAGCCGGCCGGCCAGGCCCGGCGCCCTGGCCCGGGCCTCCTCCTCGGCGAGGAACCGGCCCGAGGAGTCCAGCAGGCCGAGCCTGACCAGGCCGGTCACCGCGTCGACCAGGCCGGAGCCGCACAGCCCCTGCGGTTCGGCATCACCGATGACCTTCAGGCCGACTTCGTCCGGGGTCATGGTGACGACCTCGATTGCGCCCTCGGCGGCGCGCATCCCGCACCTGATGGCGGCGCCCTCGAACGCTGGCCCGGCCGGCGCGGCCGTGGCCAGCAGCCACTCCCGGTTGCCCAGGACGATCTCGCAGTTGGTGCCGATGTCGACGAACAGCCGGACCCGGGCGTCCCGGTCCATGCCGCTGGCCAGCAGGCCGGCCGTGATGTCACCGCCCACGTAGGCGCCGAACGCGGGGAACACCACGGCGCGGGCCCGGGGATGGGTGACGCCGGCCAGGCCCAGGTCGGCCGTGAGGACCTCGGGGAACAGCCTGGCGGACAGGATGAAGGGCGCCATGCCGAGCGGCTCAGGGTCGACGCCCAGGACCAGGTGGGTCATGGTGGCGTTGCCCGCCAGCGCGACCTCGTACACCTCGTGCGGCTGGACGCCGCCCGCCTCGCAGACCGCCCGGGCCAGCTCGGCGAGGCTCTCCTGGGCGAGCTGCTGCAGCTTGTCCAGGGCGCCGGGGTCCATCATGGTGGCGCTGATCCTGGTGATCACGTCCGCGCCGAACGGCTGCTGCTTGTTCAGCGTGGACTCCACCGCCACCGGGGTGCCGGTGGACAGGTCCAGCAGGGTGGCCACCACGGTGGTGGTGCCGAGGTCGAAGGCGATGCCGAACCGGCGGCCGGTGGTGTCGCCCGGCTCGACCGCGATCAGCACGTCGTCCACGACCACGGCGGTGACCTTGTAGCTGGCCGCGCGCAGCGTCTGGCCGAGGGTCTTCAGCACCGACAGCTCGGCCCTCGGCTCCAGGTCATCGAGCTGGGCCAGCACCCGCTCCAGGTCGCTGGCCTGGTCGGCCAGGCTGGGTTCGGCCAGTTCCAGGTACCGCTTCTGCACCGCCGGGCGCAGGATGACCTGCCGGCCGACGCCCACGGTGGCGGCCTTCGGCCGCGTGGTCAGCGGCGGCACCTCCACCTGGGTGTCCCGGGTAGCGGTGGTGCGGCAGGCCAGCCGCCAGCCCTGCCTCAGCTCGTCGGCGGTGTAGGCCCTGATGTCCAGGCTGGTCGGCGTGGGCGGGTCTTCCGCGATCTTGATCCGGCATTTCTTGCAGGTGCCGTGACCGCCGCAGGTGGAGTCGATCGCGATGCCGTTCCAGCTGGCCGCATCGAACAGGGTCACGCCGTACGGAACCCGCACGGCCCGCTCGTTGAAGACCAGATTGATCCGAACGGGCCCGGGTGCTGCCTCGCCGGTGACCGTCATGTGGCATCCGGCGGAGGGACTTGCGCCGCTGCTTGCTCCCTGGCCTGCTCTGCCGCCTGCTGGGCGCGGTGGGCGGCGATCCAGGACGCGCCCCACTCGTCGCGGCCCAGCACCAGGTCGGCGGCCTTGACCGCGCGGACGATCTGCGGCGAGCGTGCGTCCATGATGGCGCTGGTCAGGCCGTGGCTGATCGCGATGGGCAGGAACGCCGCGCCGATCGAGTGCCGGTCCGGCATGCCGAAGCTTACGTTCGAGGCGCCCAGCGTGGTGTTCACCCCGAACTCCTCCTTGATCAGGGCGATCGTCTCCAGCGTCCTGGCCGGGTGCAGGGTGTCCGCGCCGACCGGCATGGCCAGCGGGTCGATGACGATGTCCTCGACGGCGATCTTGTACTTCCCGGTGGCGATCCCGATGAGCTTGCGGGTCAGCTCGAGGCGCCTGGCCGGCTCCTCGGGGATCTCCTCCTCGTCGTTCGGCAGGCCGATGACCGCGGCGCCGTACTTCTTCACCAGCGGCAGGATCGCCTCCAGCCGGTCGTCCTCGGCGGTCACCGAGTTGACCAGCGCCTTGCCCTGGTAGGCGGCCAGGCCCGCCTCGAGCACCTCGACGATGGAGGAGTCGATGACCAGCGGCAGGTCGGTGAGCTCCTGGATCAGCGTGACGGCCCGGGTCATCAGCGCGGCCTCGTCGGCCAGCGGCGCGCCCATGTTCACGTCGAGCAGCATGGCGCCGCCATCCACCTGCTCCTTGACGTCGATCTCGACCCGGGACAGGTCGCCGTTGCGCAGCTGCAGCTGGAAGATCTTCCGGCCGGTCGGGTTGATCCGCTCGCCGATGATCGCGAACGGCTGGTCGTCGCCGATCCGCACCGTCTTGGTCGCCGAGGACAGGATGGTGTGCACGGGCTCTTGCTTCCCCTCAGGCGGTGTGTGTTT
>JASHYW010000130.1 GCA_030042885.1 Streptosporangiaceae bacterium
CCGTCCGCCCCAGAAGGGCGGCGCCGCCCCTTAGCGGCCGGTTGCTGGCCTCCGGCTGTGGTCTAATCGGCTCATGCTAGGGCCACGTCGGACCGGACCGATCAACATACCTCTGACCGCGGCCCGCATCGTGGCCGAGGAGGTCGGCAAGGAAGCGGCGAAGGCCGCCAGGAAGTTCCTGCGCCGTTTCGACCTCCGCCCGCCCCCGGAGTAAGGCAGGGACGCGGATCCCGGCTAGCGCCCGGCGCCGGACGCGTTCGGCCATAGTAAAGACCCCGAGTGCGGCGCGATCAGAGTACGGCAGCCAGTCGATGGCCAGCCTCCGGGCCACGTAGTCGACCGCGGAACGAACTCTCGGGATCTCCGGGTCGTCGGTATGCCCGTTGGGCGTGAAGTCCTGGTCGAGCCCGGGCCGGATCAGTTCGCGCAGCGGCACCTGATACCGCAGGCCCATGGAGAGCGCGATGGCGTAGGTACTCACCAGGCCTGCGCTGCTGGTGCCGTGCTTGCCCCAGTGGATGAAGACCTCGCCGAGGCTTCCGTCGTCACGCTGGTTGGCGGTGAGATAGAACCGCTCTGAGCCGATGGTGACGGCCGTGGTATGTCCGATGCGACGCCTCGGCATCTGCCGCTGAACACCGGACATCACAACTCTTTCCGCGAAATAATATATGAATTAAGCCTTCATAGAGGGCTAAGTGCTGCAATGCTACCCCTCGGCCGATCAGAACACCACCAGCATCCAGCCAAGGCCGGGCCCCGATCCGGCCGGTAACGTGGCGACTGTGGACGACATCCTGACCACCGAACGCCTGGTCCTGCGTCCGGTGACGGCCGATGATCATGCCGTACTCAGATGAGCAGGCGGCGGGTCACCACGCCCTGGCCGACATCGCTGCCGAGCCAGAGGCTGAAGCGGCTGCCGATGTCCAGGTACTCGGCTACATCGTCACCGACGACCCGCAGCGTGACCACGATCTCGGGCTTGCCGGAGTGGAACGGGTCGCTGTCCTCGGTGTCGACCAGGGCGCTGAAGACCTGGCTGCGGTGCGTCTCGGCGTTCTCGGCGCGCAGGACCATGCGGTGCGACCCGGAACTGAGCGCCTGCGTGCCGCCGTCTCCATCGGGAAGGGGCGTGACCAGGGCCTGGAACTTGTACCTCTTCATGTCCGCCACCACCTCCCGAGGACTAATATCGTAACGCGATGCTTACGCAGGGGCCTAGCACCCGCAGGCCTGGAAGGCGGAAATGGCCGGGCTGACCCAGCAAGACTTCGAGAGGCTCTTGGAGTTCCGGGTCACCCTGCGGCGCTTCCAGCGGTGGAGCGAGGACCAGGCGCGGGCCGCGGGCCTGACTCACGTTCAGCATCAGCTGCTGGTGGCCATCAAGGGCCACCGCGGCGGCAGGCCGCCCACCATCGGAGACCTCGCGGGCTACCTGCTCCTGCGCCCGCACAGCACGGTGGAACTGGTTGACCGCGCCGAGGCCGCGGGACTGGTCGAGCGGACGCCGGACACCGAGGATGGCCGGGTGGTGCGGGTCCGGCTGACAGAGGACGGCGAGGAGATCCTGCAGAAGCTGACCCGCGCTCACCTGGACCGGCTGCATGAACTGGCGGCCGTTCTCGATGAGTTCGTGCCCCGGCAGGACGACCGCGGGGTGCGGGCCTAACTCACCGGCGGCACCACGACGGTCCCGGAGGCGGTGACAACGATGATGGGCTCGGCGAGCACCGAGGCCGCCGAGTCACCCCGCGCCCGGTCGGCGCGGCAGACGACCCGGGCCTCGAAGGCGAGCCGCCTGCTGCGCCGCCCGACCGCGGTGACCGTGGCCGTGGCCTCGATGACGTCGCCTGCCAGCACCGGCGCGCGGAACTGCACGTCGGAGTAGGACGCGAACAGGCCCTCGTCGCCGTCGGTCCGGATGCACACCTCGGTGGCCACGTCGCCGAACAGCCCGAGCACGTAGGCGCCGTCCACCAGGTTGCCGCCGTAGTGGGCGTCCCCGTACTTCACGTACCTGCGGTGGCTCACCGACAGGCCAACTAGCTCGCTCATGCGGCCTTGTCCCCCGTGCTTGTCGGGAGGGACGACCCCCCTTGACCCCCCCGCGGGGGGACGAGGGCGTGCACGAGATAGCTGGCCACCTCGCGGGGGGTGGTGCCGCGGCTGAAGATCTTGTCCACGCCAAGGTCATGTGCCGCGCTGGGATCGAACCGCGGCCCGCCCACCACTAGCAGCGGCCGCTTGGAGCCGAACCCGGCGTGGAAGGCCGCCGCCATCTCGCGCGTGTTGGACAGATGGGCGTCGCGTTGCGTCACGACCTGGCTGACCAGGACCGCGTCGGCGTGCTCGGCCGCGGCCCGGGCCACCAGGTCGGCCACTCCGACCTGGGAGCCCATGTTCACCACCCGGATCTCCCGGTAGTACTCCAGGCCCTTCTCCCCCGCGTGCCCCTTGACGTTGAGGATCGCGTCGATGCCGACGGTGTGCGCGTCGGTGCCGATGCACGCGCCGACCACCACCAGCTTGCGGCCCAGGGCCGAACGGATCTGCAGGTTCACCTCCGCCGCCGGGAGCAGGGGGAACTCCCGCTCGGCCACCGTGACGGCCGACAAGTCGACCAAGTGGCTGACGCGGCCGTAGACGATGAAGAAGGTGAAGTCCGGCCCCATGCCCTTGGCGTGCACCACCATGGCCGGGTCCAGGCCCATCTTGGCCGCGAGTTGCAGCGCGGCGCCCTCGGCCCGGGCGCACTCTGCTTCGTCGCCGAACAGCCCGAGCACGTAGGCACCGTCCACCAGGTTGCCGCCGTAGTGAGCATCGGAGTACTTCACGTACCTGCGGTGGGTCACCGACAGGCCAACCAGCTCGCCGCTCATGCCGCCTCG
>JASHYW010000131.1 GCA_030042885.1 Streptosporangiaceae bacterium
AGCCGGACGTTGAAAAACGGAAACGCGTAGAGCTCATCCCAGAACACGTGCCCGCGATAGGCCTCACCGTTCAGGCCGCGGGCAGGCAGCCCCGCGTCCAGGTCAGCAGTGTTCCGGGAGCAGACCTGCAGGACGTGCGCAATGTGCAGCCGCAGCAGCTGCTGCACGCGCTCGTCGCCGGACACCCGCACGTCGCACACCCGCCACAGGTCCTCCCACGCCGCAGCGTGCCGCTCGAACGAGGCGGCGAAGTCCGTGTGACGGGCCGCCGACGTGGCCGCCTTCATCAGCGTGTCGCTGACCGCCGGGTCCCGCGACGTGAAGAACGTCACTATCTTCTCCACCCGCGCCGGCACGCCCTGCTGCACGTCAAAGGCCAGGACCTGCTGGATATAGTCCTCCATCTGGTACAGATTCCGCTCGACCTGGAGCTGTTGATCGCCGCGGAACACGCGCGTGCGGGCCGCCTCACTTACGTACAGATTCGACTGCCGGGTCTCCGCCTTCAGCGCGATGACCTCGGGCCCGAGCGTCCGCGGGCCTGCAGGGTTCAGGTGGCGGGCTTCCAGCTGCTGGTAGCGCGCGACCCCGGCGTTGCTCACCCGGCCGTCGACCGCCGAGATCACCTCGACGCGCCCTGACCAGTTCTCCGGGACCAGCGTCCACTCGATCCCGCCGTGGTGAACGTCGGCCATGCTGACGAACCGGCGGCTCCGCAGCGTCGTCTCGCGGCCGCAGCTATCACGGAAACGGATGCGGCGGGTGACGGCCGCATGCCGGATGTCCAGCTCGTGGCGGTACTCGAGCAGCCCGGCGTCGGCGAGCCGGACCGCCTCCCCGCCCTCGATGCGCAGCTTGAGGACCAGCCAGTTCGGCAGGTTGACCAGATCCTCGTTGAGCACGGGCAGGCCACCGAGGATCGTCGTCTCGCGGTTATAGCCTCCGTGCACATAGGTGCCCGGATAATGCACACCGTCGGCGTCTTCCCACTCCGCCGCGCCACGCGTGCACAGATAACCGTTGCCCGTCGAGGTCAGCGCCTCGCGAAGCCCCTCAGACCCGGGATCGAAGCCGTCGTACCGGAGCAAGAAACCGTCCACGGCACCTCCTCCAAAGGAGTACCCGCTCTGCCATCTGCACACCGCCGTACCAGGGACAAACGCACCGGATCACGGCCAGGGCCACCTCGACCTGCGCGGTCACCGCAGTATCGTCATGTCGTGCCCCCTGACTCCGGCGACCCGCTCGTACCGCTTCGGCGCGATCCGGCTGCGGCCGGGATCTTCAGCGACTTCGACGGCACTCTGTCACCGATCGTCGCAGATCCCGCGCTCGCCGAGCCACTGGCGGGAATCCCAGAGCTCCTCGGAGAACTCGCCCGGCGCTATCGACTCGTCGCTGTCGTCTCCGGCCGCCCAGTGGCCTTCCTTGCAGCCCGCCTGCCAGCTTCGATCCTGCTGGCCGGACTGTATGGCCTCGAGTACCAGCATCGCGGCGAATATCAAGTCGACCCCGAAGCCCAGCGCTGGCGCGCGGTGGTGAGCGCGACGGCCGCGCGCCTCCGCGCTGCAGCGCCATCTGGCGTCCTGGTCGAGCCGAAAGGCCTCTCCGTCACGTGCCATTATCGCGCCCACCCGACGCTCGGACCTCAGGTGACGGCCTTGGCCCAGGAGGTGGCTGCAGCGACCGGGCTGGTGGTACGGGTGGGCCGCAAGTCGGTGGAACTTCTCCCGCCGGTCCACGCGGACAAGGGTACGGTCATAACGATGTGGGCCTCGCCTCTTGGTGCCGCCTGCTATCTCGGTGACGACCTCGGCGACGTGGCGGCGTTTCGTGCCCTCGACCAATTGGCCGCCCGCGGGATCAGCACGGTTCGGATCGCGGTGCGCAGCGATGAGGCGCCACCGGAACTTCTGCATGCTGCCGATGTGACCGTCAACGCACCCCAGGGCGCGGCCGAGCTGCTGCGGACCCTGCTGTAGCCGCGTAGACAGCGTTGCATCGCTGGGCGAGCCGGGTCCTGGCCCCGGCAGTACCTACGAAGGTCCTGGTCATGAGGGGCCGTCCGGAACCTGGCGGCGTTCGACGCCTCGCTCCGCCCCGTCGATGCCGTGATCGCGTCCATCCGCCGCCGGTACCCGGGCGCGCCGGTCGCCTATACCGAGCGGGTCCCCGGCTACCTGCTCCAGGCCGCCGGGCTCACCGTGGTGACCCCGGCGGGGTTCGCCGCCGCCATCGAGAACGGCAACGACCCCAGCGCCGGCGACAGCGCGGAGATGTACCAGCTGATCGCGAGCCGCGGGACGAAGGTGCTGCGCGGCGCGACGCTGCGGTTCGGCCAGCACGTGGTGGGAGGACCTCGACCTCGACATCGCCCCCGGCCAGTGCCTGGCCGTCCTCGGCCCGAATGGGGCGGGCAAGACGACCCTGCTGAATGTGCTGCTGGGCATGCTGCCGCTGTCCGCGGGCACGATCACCATCGACGGGCGGGCGCCCCGCCGCGGCAGCGCCCAGACCGGGTACGTCCCGCAGCAGCGGGAATTCGACCGCGACCTGCCCATCCGTGGCCGGGACCTGGTCCAGTTCGGTGTCGACGGCTACCGTCGCGGCCTGCCGTTCAGCCGCGCCCGCGGCGTCGACGCCGTCATCGCGGCGGTCGGCGCGCAGGACTACGCGGACGCGCCGATCGGGCTGCTGTCCGGCGGGCAGCAGCAGCGGCTGCGGATCGCCCAGGCCCTGGCCGGACGGCCGCGGCTGCTGCTGTGCGACGAGCCGCTGCTGTCCCTCGACCCGTTTTCACAGGAATCGGTCATCGCGCTCCTGGACGCCTACCGCCGCGAACACGGGACCACTATCGTGATGGTCACCCACGAGATCCCCCCGGCGGCCGGGTTCTTCGAGTGGGCATCGGCGTCCTGCTGCTCGGCTTCTACCAGGGCTTCGCCACCGCCGCCACCAACATCCTGTTCGGCAACATCTTCGGCGTCTCCGGCAGCCAGCTGCTGATCCTGGTCATCATCAACCTGCTGGTGGTGGCCGTCATGGCCACGTGGTACCGGCCGCTGCTGTTCGCGTCGGTCGACCCCGAGGCCGCCGAGGCGCGCGGCGTCCCGGTCGCCCGCCTCGGGCTGCTGTTCCTGATCGTGCTCGCCCTGACCGTGACCGGCGCCGCCCAGGTGGTCGGGACCCTGCTCGTGCTCAGCCTGGCCATCACCCCGGCCGCCGCCGCCCAGCGCCTGTCGGCCAGCCCGCTCGTCGTCGCCGCGCTGTCCGTCGTCTTCGCCGTGGCCGCCGCCGACGGCGGCCTGCTGGCCAGCTTTGCCGCCAGCAACATCAAGGCGAGCGTCTTCATCACCAGCATCAGCTTCGCCATCTATCTCGCCGCCCGCCTGGCCGGCCCCCGTCTCCGGGACCGCCGCCAGCGTCACCGTCAGACCCTCAGGGTCCAGCCCGCCGACGGACCGCGGGCCCGCCTCCGGACAGGCGGGCCGTAACTCCCGTGGCTGCGGCTAGGAGTGAGCGGAGGCCAGCTTGTTCTTCGCTTCAAGCAGGACCTGACGCAGCTCACGGTAGGCGCTCTCCAGTCCGGTGCGCACCACGTCCCCCGCGCTGGCTGCGGTCGAGATCATGGCCTGCCACTGCTTCTTGGTGTCAGCCCACGTGCTGCGGAGCTGGTCCATCTTCGCGGTGAGCTTCTTGCTGGTCTCCACCGCACCGGTGTGCATCTGGACTTCCAGATCGTCGATGCGGCCTTGCCAGTGCTCGATCCGGGCCTTGATCAGCTGCTTGCGCAGCTCCGCCTGCTGGGCCTGGAGCTTGCGGATCTGGGTTTCGAGCTCTGGGATGCGATCTTCGGCCATGGTTACCACCATCCTGTCCTGATGACACCACCATCCGGCCCGACGAGGGGCGCGGCCAGGGACCAAGGTCCGTGCTTCGAGGACCTGGCGGCCAGGGTCGGGACCTTAATCCCTGGCCCGGCGCGCAGGCACCGACCGCGATGGTGCGGCCGAGCCGATGGCGCGGCTCGTCGGCCACCTTGCGCGGGGGAAACAGCATCTTCGCCCGTTCCGCCTGTACCTTGCCGGGGAACGAGATGGTAACCCGCCAGTCATCGTGGTCCATTGCGGCCTGCCAGGTCCTACTGGTGATGGTGAGCCTCTTCCTGCCGGCGGCGATCAAGATCACGCCGGTGATCAGCCATACCCATCCGTAGGTCGCAAGGCTGTGCCCCAACAGCGCACCCTGCAGGTCATCGGGATAGCGCCGTGGTATCCGAAGGCCCAGATCGCGTCGATAACCCGCATGATGCCCGCGAGGACCAGTACCACCGCGGAAAATGTGAGCCAGCCAGATCGTCCCATGACAGTTACCTGCCTTTCTGTTTGCATGACCCAGATGTCATCGAGGCGGGCCGGCGGTCAGTGACCGGGGCGATGGCCGACGGCACGGTCACGTCAGCGTTGCTGGTGCAGCAGTACATCCACGCGCTTCACTCCCGGCGCATGGGCCAGCGATCACCATGGCATGCCAGGTGCGGCAACGCCGCCAGAGAAATCGGTCAGACAGCCGTGGGACCTTCGGCCCTACGGCGCCCGGCTCTCCGCTGGCCTGCCCGCCGGGCACCCGGGGCGCGATTGACGAGGTCATGCCTCGCCGTGCCGCAGCCTCTGGATCTTCACCTAGGCGCCTTCGTGCGCTTGGCGTAGCTGCTCTGCTTCTTGCTCGGCCCGTCGCTGTGCTTCCTCTTCCTCTTCCTCTTCCTCTGCCCGGCGACTCGCCTCGTCCGCGTACTGCCGCTCCGCCTGCTCTTGCGCTTCGCGCAGTTGCTCCGCTTCTTGCCCGGCGCGTCGCTGTGCTTCCTCTGCTGTACGGCGACGCCTCTCATCCACGTAGTGGTCGTAAGACATGTGTCCTCTCCTTGCTAGGCGCTCTGATCCTCTCCTTGCTAGGCGCTCTGATCCTCATCCATGGCATCTTCGCGGAGACGCTACAGGGCAGGACCGAAAGTCCTTCTTCCTCGTCCGGTCGTCCGGTGCCGCCATCGGCGCCTCCTCATAGCGCGCGGCGGCTGGCCGGGAATCCAGCGTCGCCGATCCCGCTGCTGGCGTCGGCGCTTTGAGGATATGGTGCGCGTCGAGGCCCTATTCCGGGGAAGTAGTTCCCGCGCGAACTTGATGAGGAGGTCTCACCGGGCGGCGATGAAGATCGTCAGCTGGAATGTCAACTCGGTCCATGCGCGGCTGCCGCGGGTTACCGCGTTGCTGGCCCGCCACCGGCCCGATCTGGCCTGCCTGCAGGAGATCAAGACCAGCACCGGGGAGTTCCCGGCCGGTGATTTCGCCGCGGCCGGCTACCAGGCGGCTGTGTACGGCCAGGCCGGGCGCAACGGAGTCGCCGTGCTGTCCCGCATGAAGCTCACGGACGTGGCCTGCGGTTTCGCTGACGATCCCGTCCCGGAGCAGGCCCGGGTCCTGTCCGTCACTGGCGGCGGGGTGAGGGTCGTCAACGTCTATGTGGTGAACGGCCGGGAGGTCGGCACCCCCGAGTACGAGCTGAAGCTGCGCTGGCTGGATGCATTCTCCGCCTGGCTGCGTAACAGCTATCAGGCCGCCAGCCCGCTCATGGTCATCGGCGACTTCAACATCGCCCCCGACCACCGGGACGTCTATGACCCGGATGCCTGGCGGGGGCGGAACCTGTGCAGCGAGCCGGAACGGCAGCGTATCCGGGGCCTGCTGGACTGGGGGCTGACCGACCTGGGCCGGGCCGGGAACCCCGGCCCAGGGCCGTACACGTTCTGGGACTACCGGCAGGGCGCGTTCCACCGCGGGTGGGGCCTGCGGATCGACCTGGCCCTGGCCACCGCGCCGGTCGCGGCGCGCTGCACTGC
>JASHYW010000001.1 GCA_030042885.1 Streptosporangiaceae bacterium
GAGCGGGCGAAGACCGCCTCGGCGATGCCGCTGACCGGGACGCCCAGGTCGAGCGCGTCCTGTACGGTCCAGCGGCCGGTGCCCTTCTGCTCGGCCTGGTCGAGCACGATGTCGGCGAAGGGCTGGCCGGTCGCCGCGTCGGTGTGGCCGAGGACCTCGGCGGTGATCTCGATGAGGTAGGAGTTCAGCCGGCCGGCATTCCAGGCCCGGAAGGCCTGCGCGATCTGCGCGGGCGTCCAGCCGAGGCCGTGCCTGAGCAGGTCGTAGGCTTCCGCGATGAGCTGCATGTCGGCGTACTCGATGCCGTTGTGCACCATCTTGACGAAGTGGCCTGCTCCGTCCGGGCCGACATGCGTGCAGCAGGGAGTGCCGTCGACGTGCGCGCTGATCGTCTCGAGCATGGGGCCGAGGGCCTGGTAGGACTCGGCTGAGCCGCCCGGCATGACCGAGGGCCCGTTGAGCGCGCCTTCCTCCCCGCCGGAGACGCCCATGCCGACGAAGTGCAGGCCTTGCTGCTTGAGCTTGGCTTCGCGGCGCCGGGTGTCCTTGAAGTGGGCGTTGCCGCCGTCGATCAGCATGTCCCGCGGCTCCAGGAGCGGCGCGAACTCATCGATCACGGCGTCGGTGGCGTCGCCGGCGTTGACCATGATCAGCACGCGCCGCGGCCGCTCGAGCGCGCGGACGAACTCTCCCGCGGTCTGGGCCGGGATGAACGTGCCCTCGTGGCCGAACTGGGCGACGGTGTCGGTGGTACGGGAGGCCGTCCGGTTGTGCAGGGCCACGACGTACCCGTGGCGGGCGAAGTTACGGGCCAGGTTGCGACCCATCACGCCGAGCCCGGTGACGCCTATCTGCGCGGTTGCCATTGTGCTGTGTCGCTCCTGTCCGGCTCGGCTCCCGTGGCCAGGTAACGCTCACTATGCCACGGCAGGCATGATGCAACCTGGCCGGCCAGGCTGACGCATCTGTCTGGAGTGGTGTCACGTCTGATGGGTGGCCGCCGTGCCGGCGATCATGGTCGGTCGTTACCTCATGGCGATAGTGATCGCGCCCTGACCTTCCGGAGCGTTCCCGCGGGCGGGAGACGGTACGCTACCGGTGACGGCCGCTCGCCTCCGGGCCGCTGCTGCGGGCGTAGCTCAATGGCAGAGCTCCAGCCTTCCAAGCTGGTCATGCGGGTTCGATTCCCGTCGCCCGCTCTACGAGAATTCCACCTTATAGATAATTTTCGATTTACTGTTCATCTAATTTCCACCTACTGGTTAGTATGCGTCTATTTTAGCGTTTTTCCTGTTCAAACAGGTTCTTCCAACTAAATCATGGTGGCGCGGAGACCCGGCATTTTCTACCCAAAATGCACGCCGCCACGAAGCTGGCCCTGCAAGTTCGAATCCCGTCGCCCGCTCCGCGACCCACTACCCCGGCGCCTGACAAGGCCGCGGACAGCCGCTACCGGCCTGCTAGCACCCGTCAGCACGGAAGACCGGGCGCTCACGGCCGCTGAGCAGGCGGAGCGATACCTCGCCGAAGCGGCCGACGGCGCGGCAGGCGGGCTGGATCTATGCGACTGCGCAGGGCGCCCAGGTCAAAGACCGCGGACAGGTGCCCGCTTGAACTAGTGGTCCAGTTCAAGCGGCGACCGGAAAGCAGCTGCGCGAGAAGGTCCCCTATTTCCTATGCACAGCTGGTGTCGGAGTTCCTCGGCGAGTTCGCGGGCTAGCGCGGCATCGTTTGGCTCGCCGAAGCGCGCTCGCCCGCCGAGCAGGAACCAGCAGCCGAGGCCTGGGTCTCCGCTGAGACGGTAACCCGACGGCAGTCACAAGCTGACGGTGATGAGCTCGCCCCCGATCGCGTCCCAGGAGGCCTGGAAGAAGCCGTCAGGGGTCGGCTGGACGCGCCCGCACCGGGCAAGCCGACCTCGGCAGACATCCGTCGCGATGACGCCGAGGCGCCAGCCTCCGCGATCTGGACTGGCGGACCTGGTACGGCCTGCCGGGTCATCACTTCCCCCTGGTCGCAGCCGCCCGGCCACCCGGCTGGGGCACGTCGGCCATGGCCGGTCAGGGCAAGCGCGGACCTGCCGCACCGGGCCGCGAGTAGCTGGCCTTATGCTCGGCAACCTGGTTTGCTAAGGCAGGCCCGCGGAAATCCAAGGACCCGCCGTCCCGAACACTGCGCGCTTGCCCGAGCCGCGCGCCGCCGCCTTAGCAGCATTCTCGGTGGAAAGCCACGCCGGCACGAACAGCCCGTTCGGCATAAAGCTCCGCCGGCGCCATGAACAGCATCCGCCGCGTTCCGAGCAGACAGGAGAACGTCATGATCACACAGCCTCATCATCACCGCACCGGTCCGCGCCCGGCAGCTCGGACGGCCAGCGCCCGCCCCTTCCGCCTCGCCGCGGGCCCTGGCCGCGGTCACCTGCGCCCTGCTGGCCTGGGTCGCCGTTGTCCCGGCCGCCTGGGCGCGGGTCGCCCCGCAACCCAGCGTCCCGTACCGGCCGGCCTCGAAGTCACGTCCTGATGGGCTGCCATTCTCGATAAGCGGGACACCCGCCTGGCGGACGCCACCCTTGAGATACTGGCAGTTATCTTCCTGCCGCGGCTTGGACGCCTGGCTTGGCCCGGACGGGCCGGGTACATACGGCCGGTCATGTGACCGGCGCATGCCGGTTCATGTCGCGGCTGGTGGCAGCAGGAACTGGCAACGGGGTCCCGCCGAGTTCGCCAGGCGGCCGTCCAGTGTCGCGAGCGGGGCGTCGAGCAGCTCGGCGACCGCGATGTACCATCCGTCATAGCACGTGACGTTCTCCCGCAGCTCCCATACCCGCGCAGCGCACGGTGTGTAGGGGAAGAACTCCACGCGCAGATCGAGCAGGTCGGTGTGCGCGAGCGATGCCACGTCGGCTGAGATGTCGCCGGCCAGGGCCGCCCTGCGCAGGATATTCGCGGCCTCGACCGGCATCAGGTGCGGAGCCGCCAGCGAATCGCCGGCCAGCAATGATTCTGCCCAGCGCCCGTCCGGGCCGCTGTCGGCCAGCCCGGCGACGACCATGGACGCATCGATGACCAGCGTCACCGGCGGTCCTCGTCGCGGTGCGCGAGGATGCGGTCGCGCGGCAGCGAGGAGGCGCTTGCAGCCTTACGGGCCCGGACGCGGGCTATCAGGACCTCGGCATCGGGCTGGCGGGCTAGCTCCATGAGCTTGGCGCGCAGGTACTCCTGGAGGGATCGTCCGGTCAGCGCCGCGCGGGAGGCCAGTTCGTCGCGCGTCTGATCGGGCACGTCCCGTACGGTGATCGACGTACTCATAGCATCATTCTGCAGGTAATGCTGCTGAAATGCAATCCAGCATCAGCGTTCACAGGACGGGACTACGCTGCACCAGCCTCCACGGACTCCAGGCAGCGGCGATTTTCTACCCAGTTTTCTACCCAAGGAGGCAGCGCAGCAGAGTTGAGATGGTGTATCTCCTGGTCACAGCGGCCAACTGGAGTGGCCGACCAGAGCGTGCCCCAGCCTTCCAAGCTGGTCATGCGGGTTCGATTCCCGTCGCCTGCTCTCGACTAGTCTCGTTAGCAAACCGTTAGCCAATAGAGTGCTGGCCTGCGACTTTCTGACCCGGCATGTCGGC
>JASHYW010000132.1 GCA_030042885.1 Streptosporangiaceae bacterium
CGCCACGCGGCACGCTCAGGTTAGCTGCGGAACTGGCCAGCGAGACGGCCACGGCCAGGTCCACCGAGGGCTCAGTCAGCCGGACGCCGCCCACGGTGGCGGCGTAGACGTCCTGATGGCCGAGCTTGAGCCCGGCCCGGCGCTGCAGGACCGCGAGCACCATGCCCACCCGGGAGCCGTCGAGCCCGGAGGTCGCGCGCCGGGGGACCTCCAGCGCCGAATGTCCCACCAGGGCCTGCACCTCGGCCAGCAGCGGCCTGCGTCCCTCCAGCGTGACCGTGACGCAGGTGCCGGGCACCGGCTCGCGGTGCTGGGACAGGAACAGCCCGCTTGGGTCGGGCAGGCCGATGAGGCCGTATTCGCCCAGGTCAAAGCAGCCGATCTCGTCGGTCGGCCCGTACCTGTTCTTCACCGCGCGTACCATGCGCAGCTGGGAATGCCGGTCGCCGTCGAAGTGCAGCACCACGTCGACGAGATGCTCCAGGGCCCGCGGGCCGGCGACCGAGCCGTCCTTGGTGACGTGCCCGACCAGGATGGTCGCCAGCGAGCGTTCCTTGGCGATGGCGGTCAGCACGCCGGCCACCTCGCGTACCTGGGTGACCCCGCCCGGGGCCCCGTCGACTCCCGCAGCGGCGATCGTCTGGACCGAATCGATGATCAGCAGCCTGGGCTGGACCTCTTCGACGTGCCCGAGCACGGCCTCGAGATCGGTCTCGGCCGCCAGGAAGAGCCTTTCGCTGACCGCGCCGATCCGGTCCGCCCGCAGTCGCACCTGGGCGGCGGACTCCTCCCCGGTGACGTAGAGCACCGGGCCTGCCTCCGCCACCAGCGCCCCCGCCTCGAGCAGCAGGGTCGACTTACCCACCCCCGGCTCGCCGGCCAGCAGCAGCACCGCGCCGGGCACGAGCCCGCCGCCGAGCACCCGGTCCAGCTCGTCCAGGCCGGTGGGGCGCGCGCTGGCCTCGGTGGCGTCCACCTGGCCGATGGGAACCGCCGGCGTGCTGGCCGGCGCGCTCGCCCGGTAGGAAACCGCCCGGATCCCGGCCCTGGCCGGGCGGGGACCCGTCATCTCCTCGACCGTGCCCCAGGCCTGGCACTCACCGCAGCGCCCGCTCCACTTGGCGGCCCGCCAGCCGCACTCCGTGCACCGGTAGCCGGCCGTCCCCGCCGATGACTTGGCCATGGCCGCACCATAACGGCCGCCTCTGACAATCTCAGTAAGCTGGACTACAGGGCCGACGGAGGGAGTCGAGCGTGAGCGCCGCGGCGAGGGCACCGGGTACGCCCGTCGCCCTGTCCACCTCGTCCGTCTATCCGGAACGCACGCCGGATGCCTTCCAGATGGCCGCGCGGCTCGGATACGACGGGGTCGAGGTCATGGTCTACACGGACCCGGTGAGCCAGGACGCGGACGTGCTGACCACGCTGCGCGACTATCACCAGGTCCCCATCCTGGCCGTGCATGCGCCGAGCCTGCTGCTGACCCAGACGGTGTGGGGCCGCGAGCCCTGGGAGAAGCTGCGGCGCGCCAAGGACCTCGCCGAGCGGGTCGGGGCCGGGGTCGTCGTGGTGCACCCGCCGTTCCGCTGGCAGGTGCAGTACGTCCGCGGCTTCGAGAAGGGCCTGGCGGCCATGGCCGAGGAAACCGGGGTCATGTTCGCAGTGGAGAACATGTACCCGCTGCGGGCCGGCGGCAGCGAGGTGGTGCCGTACGCCCCGCACTGGGACCCGACGGCGCTGGACGTCGCGCACGTCACGCTGGACCTGTCGCATACTGCCGCCTCGGGTTCCGACGCCCTGGCCATGGCCGCCGAGCTTGATGGCCGGCTGGCGCACGTGCACCTGGCCGACGGCACCGGGACGCCCGTCGGCCCGATCCCGGACGAGCACCTGGTGCCGGGCCGCGGCGGCGAGCCCTGCGCCGAACTGCTCACCCTGCTGTCCGCGACCGGGTACCCGGGCGTGGTGGTGGTCGAGGTGAAGACGAGCCGGGCGCCGACGCGAGAGGACAGGCTCGCGGACCTGGCGGAGTCGCTGGCGTTCGCCCGGAAGTACTTGTCCGTCGACGAGCGCTAGCCGACCCAGGAGTAGTCTCCTGGCATGGCAGGCAGCGCTTCCGGCGGGAACCCGGGGACTCTCATTACCGTGGCCCCGACGGGCGCCGAAGCCGATAAGGCGGCGGTGCCCGCGCTCCCGGTGACCCTGAGCGAACTCGTCATCACGGCCAAGGAGTGCGAGGCGGCGGGGGCGGCGGTCATCCACGTGCACGTCAGGGACGAGGCGGCGCGGCCGACGCTGGACCCCGGCAGGCTGGCTGACACCGTGGCGGCGCTGCGCGAGGGCACGGACCTCATCATCCAGCTTTCCACCGGAGGCGCCGTGACCGACAGTTTCGCGGGCCGGCTGGCCGTCCTCGACGTCGGCCCGGATGCGTGCTCGCTGACCTGCGGCACGGTCAACTTCGGCGACGAGGTTTTTGCCAACCCCTGGCCGTTCATCAAGGACCTGTACCAGCTGACGCAGGAGCGCCAGGTGGTGCCGGAGTTCGAGCTGTTCGATCTCGGGCAGGTCGCGGCGCTGCACCGGCTGCTCGGTGAATTCGGCCCGCCGGCCGGCGGGCACGTGCACTGCGACCTGGTGATGGGCGTGCCGGGCGGCATGCCGGGGGATGTGCCGACGCTGGCCGCCGCGGTCGCCGCGCTGCCGGCCGGCGCGTCGTGGTCGGCGACCGGGAT
>JASHYW010000133.1 GCA_030042885.1 Streptosporangiaceae bacterium
CCGCAGGTCTCCAGCGGTGCCGGGTGGACCCGCGGGTAGAGCATGTCCTGGCTGACCGTCACCTCGGCGTCGCGGAACACCTGCTCGGTCCGGGCGGCGTCGCCCGTCTCCCAGTCGAAGATGTGGTTGTGCGTCCGGCCCGGCTGGTCGTCGCGGATGACCGGGGCCCCGGGATCCATCGCGCGCCGGGCGTCGGCCACGGCGGGCAGCGGCTCGTAGTCCACCTCGATCAGCTCGAGCGCGTCCCGCGCCGAGTAGCGGTCCTCGGCGATCACGAACGCCACCTCCTGGCCCTGGAACCGCACCTTGTCGGTGGCCAGGACGGCCTGCCTGTCGCCGGACAGGGTGGGCATCCAGGCCAGGTTCCGCCCGGCCAGGGTCTCGCCGGTGATGACGGCCTTCACCTTCGGGTGGGCTTCGGCGGCGAGGGTGTCCACGGAGATGATGCGGGCGTGCGGGTGCGGGCTTCTCAGCACCGCCCCGTACAGCATGCCGGGCAGCCGGACATCGTCAAGGAAGCATCCCTGGCCGCGGATGAACCGCTGGTCCTCCTTGCGCAGCCTGCGCCCGAAGCCGGCCCCGGCCGTGGGCCCGCCGGCGCTCATGCTGTGTCTCCCGCTCGCCTCCGGGGCCCCGCCCACCTCCCCATCCCCCTTCACTGGCGCCGCCTTGCTGTCCTGGCCGCCTGTAGCGGCGGGCCCTCGTCGCTCGTCCCTCGCTCCTCAGTCCAGGGGCTGCCGCGCCCCGTCGGCTCGCTCATGGCTGCCCATCCGGGCCGTCGGCTCGCGCGTACTCGGCGGCCCAGCGGATGGAGCGGACGATGTTCTCGTAACCGGTGCACCGGCACACCTGTCCGGAGATCGCCTCACGGATCTGCGCCTCATCCGGGTCGGGGTTGTGATCGAGCAGCCAGCGAGCGGTCATCATCATGCCCGGGGTGCAGAAACCGCACTGCAGTCCGTGGCACTCGATGAATCCCTGCTGCACCGGGTCCAGCCGGCCGTCCTGCTCCAGTCCCTCGACGGTCCGCACCGCGCGCCCGTCGGCCATGGCTGCGAGCAGCGTGCATGACTTGACCGGCTTGGCGTCCAGCCACACCACGCAGCTGCCGCAGTTCGACGTGTCGCAGCCCCAGTGGCTGCCGGTCAGGCCGAGCTCGTCGCGGATGAAGTGGATGAGCAGCAGCCGCGGCTCCACGTCGCGCGCATACTCTGTGCCGTTGACGGTCACCGAGACCCGGATCGTCATGAGCTCACCCTGGCTGCGGCGCGGCACAGCGCACGGGTGGTGAGCTCGGCGACCAGGTGGCGCTTGAAGTCCTCGGGTCCGCGCTGGTCGGCGGCGGGGTGGCAGTGCTCGGCGGCGATCGCCCCGGCCGCCGCGAAGCTCTCGGAGCCGACGACGCGGCCGGCCAGGAAGTCTTCGGCCTCGGCCGCGACGAAGTGCTCGGCACCGACGGCGGTCAGCCCGATGCCCGCGGACTCGATGACCGGCCGGCCGTGATCGGAGTTCAGGCGCAGGACCGCGCCGGCCGCAGCCACCGACCAGTCGCCCACCCGCCGCGCCACCTTCTGGTACGCGCTGCCGGTGCCGGGCCGCACCGGCACCCGGATCTCGGCGAGCAGTTCTCCCGGCCTGATCACCGTCTCGTACGGGCCGAGGTGGAATTCCCTGACCGGGACCATCCGCTCGCCGTCCTGACCGCAGATGACCGCGGTGGCGCGCACCGCCGCGAACACCGCGGACAGGTCCTCGGACGGATCGGCCTGACACAGTGACCCGCCCACGGTTCCCCATAGCCTGACGATCGGGTCCGCGACCTCGCGCTCGGCGTCATGGAAGATCGGGAACCACCGGCCTGCGACGGCCGAGGACAGCAGGTCCGCGTGCCGGGCCAGGGCGCCGATGCGCAGCTGGTCGCCGACCAGGGCGATGAAGGCGAGCTCGGCCAGCCCGTTGATGTCGACCAGCACTTCGGGCTGGGCCAGGCGCAGCTTCATCATCGGGATCAGGCTGTGGCCGCCCGCCAGGACGCGGGTCCCGGGCCTGCTCAGCAGCGACAGCGCGTGCTCCACGCTGGTCGCCCGCTCGTATTCGACATGCGAGGGAACCTGCATGTATGCATCATTCGGTCTGGTCAGGCGTTGCGCAACCAGGCTTAAGGCATACGGGCCGCCGGACGTGCCCTGGCTGCTCCATCAGGCCTGGCCGGGCTCTGAGCTGCATCTGGTCCGGACCGGGCACCAGGGCGGCGACGAGATGACCGGGCACATGATGACCGCGCTGAACCGGTTCGCCCGGACCTGGTGTTTATGCAAAGTTCGCGTTACGCAAAGAACCCGCTGTGGTTGCTGACCACTGTCTGCACCGATCGCTCGCGCAGGCGCCAAAGGCCTGCACTCGGGAGCTGGTTTTGCATAACGCTCCCCGAGTGTCAGCGGCCGCCGATGTCCTCGCTCCAGACCTCCGGGTAGCGCTGCTGGAACTCAGCCATGGCGGCCACGCAGTTCTCGTCGCCGAGCAGCACGATCTCCACGCCACGGTCGGCCAGGAAATCCAGGTCGCCTGCGAAGGTCTCGGCCTCGCCCACCACCACCCGGGGAATCTGGAACAGCAGGATCGCCCCGCTGCACATCTGGCACGGTGACAGCGTGGTGTACAAGGTGGTGTCGTGGTAGGACGGCCGCCGGCCCGCGTTGCGCAGGCAGGCGATCTCACCGTGCGCCACCGGATCGCCGCGCTGCACCCGCTCGTTGTGCCCGGCCGCGATGACCTGGCCGCCCGCGGCCAGCACCGCCCCGACCGGCACGCCGCCGGATTCCAGGCTGGCCCGGGCCTGGCCGAGCGCCAGCGCCATCATCTCGCGGTCGGTCTGATCCGCTTGCCCGTATCCCATGCCGGCCTACGCTACCTGACGAGGTGACCGCGCCGCGCGATGACCTCCTCCGGTTCCGGCCGTCCGG
>JASHYW010000134.1 GCA_030042885.1 Streptosporangiaceae bacterium
CCGCTGGCACCGGCGTCGCGCCGCGGCCGGGGAACCGATCCCCCTGCGCGCAGCCACCGGACTGCGGCGGCACGATGACCGAAGCCCTGTGTTCATCCCGTTCACCCCCAGCGCCCGCGAGTTCTGGGACAACGTCCGCCATGAGGCGCGGGCCCAGCACGCCCCGGGCCCCGGCACCGAGCACCTCGCTCTCGCGATCATCGCCATGAACGACGGGCTGGTACCTCCCATCCTGTCAGCGCTCGGCGTGTCAGCACCGGCGCTGCGCGCGGCAATCCTCGACCGCTGCCGGCAGGCGATCTGATGCCCTTCCCCGACCACCATCATGGGCGCCCGCGTGAGCCCCGGTGCGCTTGATCCCCCGGGTAACCAGCCCGCGCCCATCAATCAAACTGGCGTCCAGTGCCGGACCCCGCCTTCCAGGCAAACGCAACAGAATGCCCGTTCGGGCGTGCCGCAGGCAGCCAGCAGGCCGGCAAGACGTCCCGCGCATAGCGGCGGCTACTTGCGCTGCGCCCGGGTGATGGTCAATTACACAGCGTTAGAAGAAGCCTCGCCCGCCGCGGTACCCCGGTGCGCGTGCGCGTCGATCGCCTATGGTGTCAGGTGGCGCCTAGGTTCCAAAAACTCAACTGGCGTTCTCACCGCGATACCGTTGATAACCTAGCGGTACTGGCAGTATCACGCCTGCCTGATTCCAAGTCGATCTCCCCGCGCGGGGTCGGCAACGAGGACAAGTGCTCTGGGGGGCACGCGTGACATCTGAGCGTCATGGTCGAGAGAACCACGGCGGTCAGGCGCGGGCGGCACCGCCGGAGGCAGATCGACATGACGAATACGAACCAGAAGACCGAGATCTATCAGCGCATGGCCGAGACAGGCGAACCGTACGCCAAAGCCCGCCGCAAGGTAATCGAGGCCCGGTCGCACAGGCCGTCCAGTGCGGAGCCCGAGAAGGTCTACGTGGCCTACACCTACACGCGGTACGGCGAGCTGGAGTTCGACGCCGCGGCGTGGGCCAACGCGCTCACCAACGAGCGTCAGCGGATGGTCGAGCAGGCGGTCGGCGAGGAGTTCGATAACGACTTCGAGGTCTACGGGGGCCAAGGCATAGCAGAGCGCATCGACCGCGGCGAGCTCGAGTACACCACGGCCACCCAGGCCGAGCGTTACGCGGAGTGGGAAGCCGAAGTTCTCGAGGAGGCTATCCGCGCCTACGCGGGCATCGATGAGCACGACGAGTGGCCGACCAAGCTGGTTCGCCCGGCCGCCCGCGACAGCTACATCATCGAGCACGAGGGCACTCGGTACGTGGTACTCCGCCGTAAGCGGACCATCGTCGCGGTCTTCGACTTGAACGACGACAGCGGCGAGGTCCTGGCCCTCCCTCCCGCGCGCCCGGCCGCCCAGGCAGCCTCATGTTCCCGGCACGCAGTAGATCCTGCCAGGGCCGAACGTCCCGCTCGTGGCCGCCGGCACTCGCGTTCCGGCGATGGTGTCACGTCTGCGGAGAGGGCAGAGCCCGCGCATTCGATGGCCGCAGGCCACCGGGCTTCCAGCAGTGCGACACTTAGCGTCATCAGCGAAACAAGGCCTTCATGCGCCCTCTCTGCCGAACCGCGCTCGTAGGCAGGCGCCGCAGGCGCCCGGTGCGGTCACCACGCGCAAACCCCACCAGGCCCGCGCCGCCAGACCCGGCCGACGTCGCCACGCAGAACGACCCGATCTGCGCCCGCCAGCTGACCATCGCCGAGAAGCCACCACCCGTGCAGAACGGCAGATACGGTTGCCGAGCGCCGGAGCGGTCGCCTACCGGACGTGACGGTTGCCGGTCCGTACCGCCGCGCTGTCAGCGCCCGGATCGCCGGTCTGATTTCTGCCCGCCGCCGTCGTGGATCGATCTTTTCGCCGGTCAGCTCTGCCGCCGCCGGGAGCGGCCATCGGCCACGATTTCGCATCCGGTCTGATACTGTCCGGCCCGAAGCGCGCAATGCCGCGAGCTGGGGAGGATGGTCAGATTGTCCATGGCAACCGACGTGGTCGACGCCCAGATCGACGCATACCAGGCCAAAGATGTCGAGCGGTTCTTGTCGCACTACGCCGACGACGCCTCGGTGGTGCTGTTCGACGGCACCCCGATGTTCACGGATAAGCAGGCGATGCGGGAACAGTACGGGAAACTGTTCGCCGGCAGCCCCGACCTGAACCTGACCGTCGCCAGCCGTATGACCGCCGGGGACTTCGTGGTCGACGAGGAGCACGTGTCAGGAATGCACTTCGGCGACATGCCAACCGAGATGACGGCGCTGAGCGTCTACCGGGTCGCCAATGGGAAGATCACCAGACTGATGCTCCTGTTCTGACCAGCACCGGCCAGCCCGGAAACACAGTACGCAAACTGCGGCGCCTGCTCGCCGCACTAGATCGCCGACTCGGCGCGGCCGACGCGAGGGTCAGTGAGGCAGGCGGCCGCGCGCAGATCAGCCAATCTGCATGTCGCTGTCAGCCATGTCGGGTAGCGCCGACCGCGCAATCAGATGACATGCATTGGGCCGTACTGAGCTGAGGTCGCGGCCGGGTGCCGGGAGACCTCCCCAGCTCAGACGCGCGTCACGATGGACCGCGTAGGCAATTCGCGTAGGGGGCGGATGCGCCCCCACCAGAGCGTGAGGAGGTCCCGATGCCCATCGCAGGCGGGCTGGATATTCACCGGAAGCA
>JASHYW010000135.1 GCA_030042885.1 Streptosporangiaceae bacterium
GGCAGCCGGGTCTGCCAGTTCGGGGTGAGCAGCCGCAGGCTCGGCCAGCGCTGGGTCCGCCACGAGTTCGCCACCTCACCGCGCTCGAGGACGACATGGTCGATCGAGCGTTCGGTGAGGCGGCGGCTCATGGCCAGGCCGGCGTGCCCGGCACCGACGACAGCTACCGTGGTCTGGATCATGCGGGCGTCCGGGCCGTGACCTCAGGCCAGCTCGACGAGCACCTTGGTCGGGTTGGTCACGATGTCGAAGACCGCCGAGCGCTTCTGCGACTGGGCGATCAGCGCTTCGAGGTCCTCGCGGGAGGCGTCGGCGTCGATGGCGAACCGGACAGTAACCGCATCGAAGCCGTTGCGGATGTCGGGGTCGGCGCCCAGGATGCCCAGGACGTTCATCTGGCCCTCGATGGTGGCGGTGACCGACCGGAGCTGGATGCCCCGGTACTGGGCGACCGCGGCGACGCCGGCGGTGAGGCAGCCGGCCAGGCCGACCAGCACGACCTCCACCGGTGTGGCGCCGTTGTCCTCGGACGCGAAGCACTCGGGGTGGTCGATGTCGTACTCGTAGGTGTTGCGGTGCTGTTGCTCGGCGCCCAGGCCGGTGAACCCGTCGACGACGCAGTGGCTGTGCGTGCCCTTGCGCCAGGTGCAGCTGGCCCGCCAGGTGAACTGGGCCGCTTCCGGCGCGGCGGACAGCGCCTCGCGCGCCCCGAGCAGGGCCTGGACGTTCACACCATTGTCGACGGGGCTGTCGGTGATGGTCATCGGTGTCTCCTTAGTTTCCGGTTGGGATCGGATGCTTGGTCATCCCGGCCGGCGACCGGGACCGAGGACGACGGGGAGTGAGACGAGGCCGCGCAGGACCAGGCCGTCGCCGTGGGCCCAGGCGAGTGCGTCACGGTCGATGGCGAGCCGCAGGCCCGGATAACGGCTGAGCAGGGTCTCGAAGGCAACTTTGGCTTCGAGGCGGGCCAGGGGCGCGCCGAGGCAGTAATGGATCCCGTGGCCGAACCCAAGGTTCGGCCCGTCGCCGCGGCCGATGTCGAGCACGTCGGGGCCCGGGAACCGGTCCGGATCGCGGTTGGCCGCCCCCAGGCACACCAGCACCTGCTCGTGTGCGGGGATCTTCACGCCGTCGAGAGTCACCGACTCGGTCGTCACCCGGAACGTGGCGTGCGGTACCGGGGCGGTGAAGCGGATGAGCTCATCGATCGCCGCGGGAAGCCGCCCGGGATCGGCCAGCAGCGCCTGGAGCTGGCCGGGGTGATCCAGCAGGGCCACCACCCCGTTGCCGATCAGGCTGGCCGTGGTGTCGTGGCCGGCGACCACGAGCTGGAACAGGCTCGACAGCAGCTCTTGCGTGGTGAGCGCGTCGCCTTCGGTGGCGGCGACCAGCACGCTGACGAGATCGTCGGCTGGGCTCCGGCGCTTGGCCTCGACAAGCTCGCCCAGGTAGGCCACGATGCCGTCCGATGCCTCGACCGCCTCCGCCGGCGGGTCACCGGCCCATCCGGTCAGCAATACCTGGAACCAGGCGTGTAGGCGAGGGCGGTCGGCTGCCGGGATGCCGAGCAGTTCGCCGATCACCCCGAACGGCAGGGGGTAGGCATATCCCTCGATGAGGTCGACGGTGGCGCCAGGGCCGGCGCTGTTGAGCTCGTCGAGGAGGTTGCTGGCGATCGCCCGGACGGCAGGCTCCAGCGCGGCGATCCTTCCAGGCACGAAGGCCCTGGACACAAGCCGCCGCAGCCGGGTGTGATCAGGCGGGTCGACGTTGAGCATGTGCCGGGAGAACTCCGGCCCGGGCAGCCCTTCGGCCACGACGTCGCCGGCCTCTTGCAGGGCGGCAAGCATGTCCTTGGAGATGCAAGGGTCATTGAGCGCTCGCCGGGCAGCGTCGTAGCCGAGCACGACCCAGGCCAGGTGACCGTCCGCCAGGCGCACCCGCTGCACCGGGCACCGGGCCCGGGTCTCAGTGAAGTGGCTGAATGGCTCGTCGCGGATCGCCGGTGCCCACCCGCCCCAGGTGATCAGGGTGTCAGCCATGACCGCCCTCAGGCAGGTAACCCGTGCACAGCAGGTCAAGCTGGGCAATGCGGCCGCTCTCGTCAGTGTCGGCGTACGCCTGCTGCCCGACGGTGAACCAGCCCGCGCCGAGCCGCCCCGCCCGCAGCCGGAGCCGCCAGTTCAGGTGCAGGCGGCCACCGACCTCCCCGACGGCGGCCTCGACGAGCTCGAAATCCTCGGTGTCGCCGAACCAGCGCGCGAACCGGTGGGCGATCGCCTCGGCACCGGTCCACTCCATCAGGCCCGAGGGGAGCAGGGCGCGGAGCCGGGCGTCGGCGGCCAGCGCGCCACCGAGCCGGGTGAAATCCTGAGCGGCCAGGCCCTCGAGGAGTGACCCGGCGGCGGCCGACTCTGGCAGCACGCTGGCCGTCCCGTGGGGGCGGGATGTCATCATGGAACCGTTGTACGGGCGCAGGCTGTCATCACGGTATCGGGGAATCCCCCTACATGAGCTGTACGGGGAGGGCAGCCCCGGCCCTCGCGAGGCGAGTGATGGCGGCGGCGCGTTGGGCCGTCGTATGCTCGGGTATGGCCCCCTGGCTGCACGGATAGAGGAAATGGGCGGGGCAGCCGATGCAAGACGCAGGGCAGGCATGGCACGGTGGCCTGCCGTCGCCTGCCGACCTGTTTGTAGGCCGGGACGGCGAGCTGGAGGCCGTATCCCGTATGCTCGCGCACGCGCAGACCCGGCTGGTCACGCTCACCGGGCCGCCGGGCATTGGAAAGACCCGTCTTGCCGTCGCATGCGCGTCGGCTCACGCCGAGCGCAGCGGGTTCGCGCCGGTGTTCGTTGACCTGGCTCCGGTCCGGGATCCGGCGCTGCTGATGGTCGAAGTGGCTCAGGCGGTGGGCGTCGAGCTGCGGGGCGGGACGGATCTGACCGGCCAGCTGGCTGCTGTGCTGGGCCAAGAGGAGCGGCTCGTGGTCCTGGACAACTGCGAGCATCTTCTGGCCGCCGCCCCGGACGTTGGAAAGGTGCTCGCTGCCTGTCCGCGGCTGCGGGTGCTCGCCACCAGCCGAGAACGGCTCCGGTTGTCCGCCGAGCAGGAGTTTCCGGTTCCGCCGCTGGCCATGCCCGCGCCGGCGGACGTCGCAGACCTCAG
This sequence comes from Streptosporangiaceae bacterium, assembly GCA_030042885.1. The sequence continues at coordinate 3,170 of JASHYW010000135.1, forward strand.
TTGTCTGGCGGCAAATCCGTCAGTGGCGCTGCTGCTGGATCGCGCGCGCCGGACCAACCCGGGCTTTGATCTCACTCCGGCTAATGCGCTGTTGCTGGCCAGAGCGTGCGTCCGGCTGGAGGGCCTGCCGCTGGCGATCGAGCTGGCCGCAGCCCGGCTGAAGGTCCTGACGCCCGGGGAATTGGTGTTCCGGCTCAGCAGCAGGATGGAGGTACTCGCCGGCAGTACGCGGGACGTGCCAGCCCGGCAGCGTGCGCTACGCAGCGCCATCGCCTGGAGCTATGACCTCCTGGACTCCGATGAGCGCGCGCTGTTTCGCAGGCTGTCGGTGTTTGCTGGCGGCTGGACGCTTGCTGACGTGGGCAGCGTTTGTGCCGTGAATGGGGACGATGCGCTCATGATGGTGGAGTCGCTGCTCGACAAGAGCCTGATCCGGCGGCTGCCCAGTGACGAGCAGACCGCTGAGTTCTCGATGCTGGAGAGCTTGCGTGAGTATGCGGCGGAGCAGCTGGCGTCCCATGCCGAAGCCGAGGAGACGCGGGCTAGGCACGCTGACCACTACGCGGGTCTTGCTGCGCAGTTCGAGGCCTCCATCGGCCAGCGGGAGGAGCGAACCTGGATACTGCGGGTCGGCCGCCAGCACGCGGATCTGCGCGCCGCGCTGGATTACTGTCTGGGCGCGGGGAGGGATGCCTGGGCGCTCTGGCTGGCCACTGCGCTCGGCTGGTACCACTACACCCATGGCGACCTCGACCATGGCCAGGCGCTCGTGGACGCGGTTCTCTCCGCGACTGCGGATGGTTATGACCCGGCGGCTATGAGCGATGACGGCACGGCGGGAGGCCAGGCTGGCGTGCTCATCGTGGCCGGGGTCCTGGCCTGGGCGACCGGGCAGATGGGTCGTGCCCACGAGGTCTTGCTCAGCGCGCTCGAGCGCAGCGAGAGGCGTGGTGAGGCGCGCCGCGCGGCGATCGCGTGCGCCTTTCTGGGGCACGTGGCCCGCGCTGGCGGCGAGTGGGATGCGTCCGCTGACTGGCATCGGCGGGCCGAGGCGGGATTCCGCGAGGGGGGTAACACGCCGGGCGTGGCCTGGGCCCGGCACGACCTGGGGCTGCTCGCCCGGGACCACAGCGACCTGCGGAGCGCCGCGGAACTGCTGCGGGCGAGCCTGCGGGATTTCCGTGAACTGGACCATCCGTGGGCGGTGGCATCGTCGGCGTGGGGGCTCGGCACCACGCTGAGCAGGCAGGGCCGGCTGGACGAAGCGGGTTCCCTGCTGGCGGAGGCTCTGCGGATCTACACCGACGTCAACGACCCCCGGGGGGTCGCCCAGTGCCTGGACGCGCTCGCCCATGTCGCCAGTGAACGGGCGCACTATGAGAGCGCCGCTCGGCTGATCGGTGCGGCCGGGGCGCTGCGCGAGCGGGTGGCCGCCCGCCAGCCCGATACCGAGCAGGCGAGAAGTTCGGCGGTAGAGCAGGAACTTGCCCGGGCGCTGGGGCCCGAGGACGCTGACGCGCTCGTACACGCTGGCCGGACAATGTCTGTGCAGCAGGCCGCGGACCTCGCCAGGGCGGTCGCTTTGGGCGCCGCACCCGGTGACCCAGCCCGCTCCGATCAGGTGCCGCTCACCCCGCGGGAGCGGCAAGTCGCGGCGCTGGTTGCCTCGGGCCGGACAAACCGCCAGATCGGCAGGGTGCTCGGGATCTCCGAGAAGACCGCCGAGGTCCACCTGCACCATGTGATGTCCAAGCTAGATGCCCGCAGCCGGGCCGAAGTGGCCGCCTGGGCCGTCACGCACCACCTGTCCGCCCCAGCGTGACAAGCGCCCGGGCCCAATGGATACCTAAGGGTTTTCCCCGATAGCCGGCCCCTTCCAGTCGGCCGTATCAAGGGAGGAACATGAGGGTCGACCCGTTTGGAGCTGCAACTGATGCGCGCACGACTACCCGATGAGTCGGGTTACGTTGTCAATTCAGGCGTGCGGATCCATTACGAGGTGCATGGCGCAGGCCGGCCGGCGATCCTGCTGCTGCCCACGTGGGCGATCGTGGACTCCAGGCACTGGAAGATGCAGGTGCCGTTCCTGGCGCGGGACTACCGTGTGATCACCTTCGACCCGCGCGGCAACGGCCGGTCCGACCGGCCCAGGAACCCGGCGGCCTACGCCGACGCGGTCTTCGCGAGCGATGCGGCGGCCGTGCTCGACGCGACCGGCACCGAGCGGGCGGTGCTCGCGGCGTTCTGCAGCGGCTTTCTCTGGGCGCTGCTGTTCGCGGCGGCGCATCCACAGCGGGTGACCGGCATCGCGGCCATCGCGCCGACGCTGCCGATCCCGCCAGCCGAGCCCTGGGACCGATCTGGATACTCCTTCGACGACGTCCTCGACACCACCGAGGGGTGGGCGAAGGAGAACCGGCATTACTGGCGGCGGGACTGGCGAGGATACGTCGAGTTCTTCATGTCCCAGATCACCACCGAGCCGCACTCCACCAAGCCCTATGACGATCTCGTCGAGTGGGGCATGCAAACCGACGCTGAGACGATGCTGTGCGATGCCGATGCCCCTCAGCAGGTCGCTGACGAGCAGGAGGCGATCCGCCTCTGCCGGTCGCTGGCCTGCCCGGTGCTCGTGATCGGCGGTGATCAGGACAAGATCGTCCCGCCGGAGCGTACCCGGCGGATCGCCGAGCTGACGAGCGCTGAGCTGCTCGTGATCGAGGGCGGCGGGCACGCGCCGCACGTCCGGTACCCGGTCGCGGTAAACCACGCCATCCGTCACTTTGTGGACGGGATGGTCCATCGGCAGCGCAAGCAGGCCGTCTGGCACACGATGCACAGCCGCCCTCGGCGGGCGCTGTGGATCTCCTCGCCCATCGGCCTGGGCCACGTCCAACGGGACCTGGCCATCGCCCGGACCCTCCGGCAGCGCGCGCCGGACCTGGAGATCCACTGGTGGGCGCAGCCGCCGGTGACCGAGGTACTCGTCGGCGCCGGCGAGATCATCCACCCGGCGAGCTCCGATCTGGTTTCCGAGTCGGCGCACTGGGAGTCGGAATCCGCGCACCACGACCTGCCCGCGTTCTACGCGTTCCGCCGGATGGACGAGATCCTATGCGCGAACTACCTGCTGTTCGACGACGTGGTCAGGGACACCAGCTACGACCTATGGGTAGGTGACGAGTGCTGGGAGATCGACTACTTCCTGCACGAGAACCCCGAGCGGAAGATCGCGCCGTACGTATTCATGACCGACGTGATCGGCTTCCTGCCCACCGACCCCGGCGACCCACGGGAAGCCGAGTTGTGCGCGGACTACAACGCCGACTCCATCGAAAAGCGTGAGCGGTTCCCCCGGCTACGTGACCTGTCCATGTTCATCGGTTCTTTCGATGAGCTACCGGATCTCTCGTTCGGGCCCGGCCTGCCGGGGATACGGTCATGGTCCAGCCGGTGGTTCACCTCGGTCCCCTATGTGCTCCCGTTCAACCCTGCTGCGTATCGTGACCGCCCCCGGTTGCGGGGCCGGCTCGGCTACCCCCAGGATCAGCCGCTGCTCGTGGCCGCGGTAGGGGGCACGTCGGCTGGCGTGAGTCTCCTGGAACTGACCTGCGACGCGTTCGCGCGGCTACGCAAGCAGGTGCCGGATGCGCGGATGCTTCTGGTCACCGGCCCGCGCATCGATCCCCGGCTGCTGCCGGACATCGAGGGCATGGACAAGCGCGGCTATGTGCCCGATCTCTTCGAGCACCTGGCGTGCGCAGACGCGGCCATCGTCCAAGGCGGGCTGTCCACGACGATGGAACTGGTCGCCGCCGGGCGGCCATTCATCTACTTCCCACTGCGCCGCCACTGGGAACAGCAGCACTTCGTCACCCACCGGCTCAACCACTACCGGGCCGGCCTGCGGATGGACTACGCGACGACCACAGCAGACGACCTGGCCACCACAATGCGGGCAGCATTGGCGGAAGCCGGCACCCGACCGGGTTACGGGAAGGTCTCGCGCGGCGGCGCGGCCCGCGCCGCCGCGTGCATCGCCACACTGCTGGCTGGCCAGTGACCGGCACTACCACAGAGGGGCCAGACATGCCGATCGCCACCGGTGAACGCGGCGACCCGCGCGTTACCGCTCTGCAGTACCGTGCACGGCCAGCACCGGACAACCGACCGCCCGCCGGACTGGTGAAACCACAGCGCGGAACTGGCGACGGAGAGGAGCGGCAATGACAAGGCCGGGTACAGGCTTTCCCCAGTGGGCGATGGTGGACGAGGGCTGGGGCCGTAAGGCGGTGGACTTCGCAACCCTCAGCGAGCCGAGCAACTGCCGGGAGTACGTCGCTGTGCACCATCGGCTCGGCGTCGATGCCGGGGACCGGCTCCTCGACGTGGCCTGCGGGTCCGGGCTCGCGGTCGAGCTGGCTCGCCTGCGCGGCGCCTCCTGCTCCGGCATCGACGCCTCCGCCAGGCTGGTCGCGGTGGCCCGGGACCGCAACCCCGGATGCGACATCAGGGTCGGCGATATGCACGCCCTGCCGTGGGACCCGGCCTGGTTCGATGTTGTCACCAGCTTCCGGGGGATCTGGGGCACCACGCCCGGCGCGGTTGCCGAGATACACCGGGTCCTTCGCCCCGGCGGACGCGTGGGGATAACGGTATGGGGTCACCTGAAGGCATCTCGCGGAGCGTGGGCGCTGGCACCGTTCCGTCTGGCTGCGGCGGAGAAGGTCGACAACCAGGCCATGATGGTGTCGCTAGGTCGGCCTGGGGCGGGTGAGCAGCTCCTGGAGTCATGCGGGTTCGCCGATGTCGAGCGCGTGGACGTTCCGTTCGCCCTGGAGTTCGCGGACCCAGAAGTGTACGCGCGGGCGCTGGCTTCTACCGGCCCGGCCTATGAAGCCATCCAGAACGTCGGCGAGGCTGAATTCTATCGCGCGGCGGTAGAGCAGGCCCGGGCCCAGCTACGGGATGGCTTGCCCCTGCGGGCCGAGATCAACGTCGTGGGTTACCTGGCCCGCAAACCCGAAGGAGCCGAACGCGCATGTCGGCAGCCTTCTCCAAGGACCCCCGGTGTCGGAGGCCTGTCGCTGAGGTGAGGTTCGGGCGCACTCAGAACTCAATAACGGCAGCGACGGGGATAGATGCAGGTCACGCCGGGACATTAGCTTCTGGCGCGTCGTAGACACATAGCTATTCAGCCTGAATTACGCTGGCCGGGAATGAGCGTGAGACGGGCTGGTTCTTCTGAGGCGCGATCAGGGGTCTGCGCCGCTGGCTGGTGCTGCGCGAGGTGAGCATCCTGGAACGTGGTTATCTTCCCGGGGCCGGCCAGCGTGTCGGCGGAAGCGCGATTCACTGAGCTGAGCGAGCGAGTGGCGGAACTGGAGCGGCACCTGGACAAGGACTCCAGGACGTCGTCGAGGGAGCCGTCGCCGGACAGCCCCTAACTGGTCGCTGTAGCGCTCGCTGTTAGGGCCAGTTATAGGGCCGCAGAGCGCTACCTGGTAGGGCCGGAAACAAGAAATGCCAGGTCACATGCGTGGGCCGTACTGGATTTGAACCAGTGACCTCTTCCGTGTCAGGGTGCCGCTCCGGCACTTCCCGGCAGGTACGGCTGAGCCTGTGACCTGCTGTCTTGCCTGGCAGGATCTCCGGCGGGGGCCTCGCGATTCCCCTGCATTTACCCCGCTTATCCCGGCTTTCCTAGGGCCACTGTAGGGCCAGCCCCAGGGCCGCTTCGAACTCGCGTTTGAGCTGATGGGCGACATACGGCAGTCGTCGCGAGCGTTCACGATGCCCTGTATCGCGGCTCGGATGTTTCCGTCCTCATAGTCCGCCCGCCCCGCCGGGTTCGTACCCAGCACGGACCCGTCAGCAGCGTAATAAACGACACCCGTCGGCATGGTCTCGAACAGCGCCCGGCACCGCTCCTGCGCCGCAGCCAGCTGTCCGGCCAGCTCCGTCAGCTCACGCTGACCGCGGACGTGGGCGCTGACGTCGGCGGCGTACAGCAAGACCCCGTGACACCACCTCCGGCGTCACGAACCGGCTGGTAGACGTAATCGACGAACCGCTGCCCGGCCCGTCCGTGGCGGTGGATCCATACCTCCGTCTTACTACCGCGAACGGGCTCCCCGGTTTCCATGATCCGGGCCAGTCTCTCCATCTGGCCCTGCAGGGCCAGTTCCGGCAGGACCTCGCCCAATGGCCTGCCGACCAAATCTCGGTCGCCTTACTAGCTGGGCGCAGGCCTCGTTGGCGAAATCGATGACCAGGTCCGGCCCGGACAGGTAGGCCATGGCCGCGGGAAGGCTCCCGATAAGCTCCTGCATGACAGCAAGCCCAGACGGCGGAGCGTCCCGACGCCGGACCGGAACCGGGTTCTCGGTACCCCCGGCAGCACTATTCATGTGCTCCCGCCGTGCGGCACTGCCCAACCCTTTACTCTTACTGCTCTTACTGCAAAACGGCCTGCAGGCAGGATCCGGGAACCCGGTGGAGCTCGTGCCAGCCTGGCCATCCTCGCAGCATGCGTCGGCCTCCGCATTATCCCGATGGGATGATTCGCCTGTCCGCCCCGCGGATCTGCTGATACGCCGCCGGTGAGAGACCGACTGCCCCGCTATCTCCGGACGTGATAACCGTGAGGTTCGAACTCTGCTGAGTGCAGTCCTGGGAGTTCTCGGCGGCGCTGGGTGCCGGTGCGGGACAAGTGGGCAGATGACCGGGCCGGTCACCGGTGCAGGAGGCCGAGGTCTCGCGCGCGGCTGACTGCCTGGTCTCGTGAGGAAACCC
>JASHYW010000136.1 GCA_030042885.1 Streptosporangiaceae bacterium
GCGATCACGGCCAGTGCCCAGGCGGCGGCCCGGCGCGGGCCGGGAAGCTCGACCGGCCGGGGCAGCGGCGGGGCGCCGATCGCGGCGGGCTCGACGTGCCGCGCGGGACGGCGGGACGGGATGACGTGAACCTCGATCGGGCCGGCCGCCCGGATGGCCTTGTTGATCACCGAGCCGTGCAGCAGCTCGCGGCGCCGCGACCACCGGGTCGCGCCGAGCACCAGCTGCCGCGCCCCTTCCGACCGGGCGAAATCCAGCACCGTGGTGGCCACGTCGATGCCCGCGAGCTCCTCGTAGCGGCCGCCCAGCTCGCCGAGCAGCCGGCGCTGGCCAGCCAGCCAGGCCGGCTCGGCTCCGGCCAGGCCGGTGGGCTCCCGGACGTGCACCCCGATCAGCTCCGCGTGCAGCGAGCCGGCGATCTGCGCGGCCCGCCGCAGCACGTGCTCGCCCTCCGGCGCCCCGGTCAGCGCCACCACCACCCGTTCCCGGGGGGCCGCGGGCAAGGGCGCGTGGCCGAGCGCGGCGCGCGCCGCGGCATCCAGCAGGTCCCGCTCGTCCAGCCAGCCCAGCGCCAGCTGCCGCAGCGCGGCCAGATGCTTGGGGGTGTAGAACCCGCCCAGCGCCGTCTCGGCCGGGCCGGCCAGCATGCCGCCGCGGGCAATGCGCTTGCGCAGCTCCCGAGGGGAGACGTCGATGAAGTCCACCCGGTCGGCCGCGGCGATCACGGCGTCCGGCACGGTCTCGCGCTGGCCGACGGAGGTGATCGCCTCCACGGCGTCGTTCAGGCTCTCCAGATGCTGGACGTTCAGCGAAGTGATCACGTCGATGCTCGCGTCCAGGAGGTCCTCCACGTCCTCCCAGCGCTTGGAGTGCCGGCTCCCCGGCACGCACTCGTGCGCCAGCTCGTCCACCAGCGCCACCCGCGGGTGCCGGGCCAGCAGCGTGTCGAGGTCCAGCTCGGCGAAGGCCGTGCCGCGGTAGCTGACCTGCCGCAGCGGAACCCGCTCCAGCGCCGCGGCCATCGCGTCGGTATCGCCGCGGCCGTGGGTTTCGGCCAGCCCGATCACCACGTCGGCGCCGGACTCGGCCAGCCGCCGTCCCTCGGCCAGCATCGCGTACGTCTTCCCGGTTCCCGGCGCAGCCCCCAGGAACACGTGCAGCCGGCCACGCCGCCGCACCACCGGACCAGCGGACATCACCAACCCGTCAGCCCTCCAGTCCCGCAGCTCTTCCACATGCCCAGCGTGTGAGCTGATGTGCGCCCCGCAGCAGAGCCGAAAGTCCCCAGCGCCCAGGCCGAACGCAGTTACCCCCGGTTCCACGGCCGGCGAATGCCCATGCAAGCAAAGCCATCGCTGGATCCCGCCTGGTCCGGTGAGAGCTGGACCAGACTGGCCGTGTCCGGGGTGATGCGGTAGCAGCCGCCTGCTGTCAGGGAATCGTTCCTTGTGATGAGGCTGGGTTATGAGGTTCCTGTCACTTCCAGGGGAGGGGTTTCCGTGACTTCGTTCGATGTCCGGGTCTTCGCGATCCGGCGCAGGCCCGCTGCTGACCCGGGAAACCGGCCGCAGGCCGCCTGCCAGCAGGCTGCGCGCGCCCTTGTACGGTTATGCCTTCAATCCCCAACGGCGCTCTCGCGCCCCGGACACAGCCACGGCCAGCGCGCTGGCCTGGCTGGAGCGCGTCTCGCTGCCGGTCACGCTACGAGCGCGCGGACCGCGTGAGCTGGGGTTCGATGCCTGTGGTGTCCGCGTCTGCGGCATCCGGCGCGGCAAGGGCCTGGCTCTCACGCGGCAGTGGTGCCTGTGGCCGGAGTGGCGGTCGCGCATGTTCGCTGCCGGGACGCGCGGCGAGGTAGACCAGGCTGAGCCATACGAACAGCAGACCGACGGGGACGGCGATCATCATGGCCAACTGGACGGCTGGGAGATCGGGTGACGGGTAGGCGCTGGCCAGCGGGATCGCCGAGATGATCCCGGACATGGAGATCACTTCCTTCCTAGCTCGATCGGTGGCGGCCCGGGTGTGGCCCGGCCGGCTTGCTGGCGCAGGAGGACGCGGTGGATGAAGACGGGTACGCCGCGCATGGCCAGGTCCGCTGCTGCCGTCAGGTCGAGCCAGCCTGATTGCGGCATGCTGCCGGCCGTACCGGTTGTTATCGCCTGCGCTGTCGGGCCATGCGGTCCCGGCTGGAGAATCAGGGCCCGGACCCTGGGATCGCGGGCGCCGGCTCGTGCGGCGCCGGGAAAGCACCATGACCATGTCGTGCCCGCCGCGTCGAAATGCAGTTCGCGACATCCCGGCCGCGCCGCGCAGCCCGTGACCTGGATGAGGCGACCGAGGTACAGCTCGGGTGGCGTGGCATCCGCCGCCGGTCTCTGCCGCATCGCCCAGGCGCGGTATCGCTCATCACATGGCATGACATCCTCCGGTGACAGGTATTGGTGGCTCAGGTGAGCCCGGCGAGGAACGCCAGATGCTGGCGGGATCTGTCTTGTGCCTTCCATCTGGTGAGCTGGCCGCGGCCGTACAGGCGTAGTGCGGGTACCGCGAAGGCGTGCTGCAGCTGGTTCCAGTCGGCGGGTGCCAGGGCCGCCTGCAGGGACTCGCCCAGCTCGCGCCAGTGGTGCCGTACGGCGAGACGGGTCAGCGCGGGGAACCGGGTCGCGAGATGGCCGCGTGCGGCGAGCCGGGCCAGCGCCGGTGCGGTGCGCAGCGCGGCGGCGAGCGCGGGCAGTGCGATGCCGCGCCGTGAGTAGAAGCGGTTCATGGCTTCGAGCATGGAGGCTTGCAGCTGGTAGGGGTGTGTATGGACGGGTCGCATGACGGCGTGGTGGCCGTCGAACAAGGACCAGTCGCCGGTGAGGATGCGGCCGCCAGCCTGGGCGCGGTCGTACAGGCGGGTGCCGGGCAGCGGCGTCTCAATCATGATCTGGATGGTGTCGATGTCGTGCCGGCTGGCGAATTCGGCGATCTGGCCAGCCTGGGCTGCCTGGTCGGTGTCGGCGCCCACGACGAACATCCCGTGCACCAGGATGCCGTGCTGGTGGAACAGCCGGACCGCGCCGACGATGTCCCGGACCTGCAGCTTCTTGTTCATCTGCCGCAGCGTTTCGTCCGAGGTGCTCTCGAAGCCGACCATCACCATCCGGCAGCCGGCGGCTTTCATCAGCGCGAGGAAATCGTGGTCCGGCTCGCGGGCGGCCCCTGGCCGGTACACGGTTTCCGCGCGGACCTGGGCGTACCAGTCGGGGGTGAGGCCGGCCTGGATCATCGACCGGAGCAGCCCGCCGGTGCGGACCTTGCTGACCACGAAGTTGTCGTCGTGGAAGAAGACCTGGCCGGGGTCCAGCGCGGCGAGTTCGGCGAGTACCTGGCTGCCCAGGCGGTAACGGACGCGGCGGGAGAACATCGCGGTGACCGCACAGAACTCGCAGTCGAACGGGCACCCCCACTGGGTCATCACCGGCTTGAGCCTCATCTGCTCGCTGCCCGCGATCAGCGACATGGCAGGTGCTGGCAGTGCCTCGAATTCGGGCTGGGAGCAGCGGGCCCGAGCGGGGTTGTGATGCCGTTGCCCGCCGTTGTCCCGCCAGGACAGCCCCGCGATCCCGGCCAGCGGCCGCCCCTGGTCGAGGGCCGCGGCCAACTCGGCGATGGTTGCCTGGCCCTCGCCGCGGATCACGTAGCTCGCGTGGTCGAGGCCCTCGTCGGGCAGGAACGTAACGTGCGGACCGCCCAGCACAACAGGCACTCCGGCCGCCTGGAGTTCCGCGGCGATCTGGTAGGCGCCGGGCTGGGTCGAGGTGATGCTGGAGATGCCCACCAGGTCGGCCGACAGGCAGTCGGCGATGTCGATAGGCGCGACGATCTCGCAGTAACACCGCACGTCGTGACCCGCCTCGGCGAGGATCCCGCCCATCAGCGGCGTGCCCAGCCTGGGCAGCATGATGTGGTTATAGACATGCGGTCCGGGAGGGGCCGGCTCGATGAATCGGATGCGCAGGGCCATGGCGTAGCTCCGGAGCAGTCTTCCGGGTCAGAACGCGAAGAAGGCGGTCTCGCCCGGCCCTTGCAGGCGGATCCCGAATCTCAGGCCGCCGCCACAGATACGGGGGTTGACGTCGGGATGCGTCGCACACGGCATGGCACCGCCACCTCCTCCGCGGGCTCGGCCCGCAATCGCACTATACATTTTGCTAAATCAATAATGTTTAGTAAATAACTAAATGTATGATTCCGGCGTCTACGTGATCCGTCAAGCGGCTGGTTACACTGGCCACGTGCACGTGACGCTCTCCAAGCGGGGCAGCTACGCCGCGGCCGCGGCCATCTGCCTCGCGCGCGCGTACCCGGCCGGCCGGCCGAAGAAACTGCGCGAAATCTCCGCCGAGATGAACATCCCCCGCACCTATGTCTCGCAGATCCTCGGCGACCTGGTGCACGCCGGAATCGCCGTGTCCTCCGCCGGCCGGGACGGCGGCCACCGGCTCGCCCGCTCCCCCGAACAGGTCAGCGTGGCCGAGGTAATCGAGGCAGCCGAGGGACCGCTCGCCTCCGAGCGCTGCGCGCTGGGCGACGGTCCCTGCCGCTGGCAGGCCGTCTGTCCCATGCACGAGACGATCACCACCGCCACTGCATCCTTGCGGCAGGTGCTGTCCTCGACCAGTCTCGCCGTGCTCGCGGAACGCGACGCGGCCATAGCCCGCGGAACCTACCCCGTCCCCGCCGACGCGCACCCGCACCCCGCAGCAGTCACCATCGCCGACACCGTGCAGATCGAGCTGCCTGCCACGATCATCGCCGCCCGGCTCACCGCGGGAACCTCCTGGCTTACCAGGCACGCCGAAGCCTGCGACACCGAAGAACTGCAGATCCGGGTAGGGCCCGGCTGGCCCGGCAAGACGGTAGCCGTCCACCTCGGCCAGGCGGCACGGGAAGACGACCACCTGGTGATCCCTCTCATCTGGGAAGCCTCCGGCCCGGCCGGCATCTTTCCCCGATTCGAAGGCGAGCTCCGGCTCAGCCCCCTCGACTCCGAACGGTCAGAACTCTGCCTGTCCGGGCGTTACCGACCGCTCCTCGGGAGAGCGGGCCAGGCCCTGAACGACACGGTGCTCACCCGTCTGGCCCGCGCCACCCTGCGCTCATTCCTGCGCCGCGTCGCCCAAGGGCTGGAACACGAACACGCCAGCCCAGACCGGGCTTCCCAGACCGTCAGTGGCTGACACCGCCAGTGCCCAGCACGGGAGACGGGCCGAGGAATCGCCGCGCTCCGGCGACGCCGGCAGCCAGCCTGGTGCTCGTGACCGTCAACTGCCAGTCCGTCCACCGCCGCAGGTAGCTCAGCTCGGTGTCCGTCAGGCGGTCGCACACCCAGTCCCAGTGCAGCGCGAGCCACTCCCCAGGCCGCGGCTGTTTGACGAAGCCGCGGGCGCCCTCGGTGAGCCGCACCGTCTCCTCGCGTTCCGGCCCCAGGCTGAGCTGCCGGGAATCCCAGGTCAGGCGGCTGGCCCGGACCACGGCGCGGTCGCCGTGCACGGAGATGACCTGGCCCCAGCGGATGCGGCAGCTGTCCAGCACGTGCAGCGGATGCTCTGGCGGCCCTGCAGCCAGTAGCCGGGACCACGGGTAGACGCCGAAGACGTGGAAACCGTGCGTGGGCGCTGCCTCCCAGAGCATGTCGGCAGTGAGA
>JASHYW010000137.1 GCA_030042885.1 Streptosporangiaceae bacterium
CCAGCGGCGGCTGATGCTCAAGACCGGCGAGGTCCTGGCCCGCAGGCTCAGCGGCACCGCGCTGATCACCGGCGACTCCCTCGGCCAGGTCAGCAGCCAGACCCTGGCTAACCTCACCGCGCTCGACGACGCCGTGAAGCTGCCCATCCTGCGCCCGCTGATCGGCTGGGACAAGTCCGAGATCATGGCCGAGGCCCGCCGCATCCGTACCCTGGCCATCTCCGAACTGCCCGACCAGGACTGCTGCACGCTGCTCACCCCGCGCCGCGCGGAGACCCGCGCCCGCATCGACGACCTGCGCCGCCTCGAGGGCCGCCTCGACGCCGACGACCTGGCCGGGGAACTGGCCCTGAGCGCTCAGGAGTACCGCCAGTAAACCCTTTTTATACCGAACGGTCCGTGGTGCGTGCGGCCGCCCGCCTCAGGCGAGGACGGGCTGGCGCGCCGGCGCCAGAGCAGGGGTGAGCGTCCGGCCCACCAGGGGGGACAGGTGGGCGGCCACGCTGGCCAGTTCCCGTAGGTCGGCTTCCACCAGCGCCTGCGGCCCGTCGCAGAGAGCGCTTTCCGGGTAGGGATGCACGTCGACGATGATGCCGTCGGCCCCGACCGCGATCGCGGCCCGCGACAGCGGAACCACCAGGTCGCGGCGCCCGCCGGAATGCGAGGGGTCCACGATCACCGGCAGGTGCGACAGCCGCTGCGCGACCGGGACCGCGCTGATGTCCAGGGTGTTCCTAGTCGCGGTCTCGAAGGTGCGGATGCCCCGCTCGCACAGCACGATGTCCAGGTTGCCGCGCTGCGCGATGTACTCGGCGGCCATCAGCCATTCCTCGATGGTGGCGTTCATGCCGCGCTTGAGCATGACCGGCTTGTCCACCCCGCCGACCGCCTGCAGCAGCGGGAAGTTCTGCATGTTGCGGGTGCCGACCTGGAGCATGTCCGCGTAGCTGGCCACCAGGTCCACGTCGCCCGGGTCGACCACCTCGGTCACGATCGGCAGGCCGGTCTGCGCGCGCACGTCGGCGAGGATCTTCAGCCCGGTCTCGCCCAGTCCCTGGAACGCGTACGGCGAACTGCGGGGCTTGTACGCGCCGCCGCGCAGCAGCGACGCGCCGGCCGCCTTGGCCATCAGGGCCGACGCCAGCGTCTGCTCGGCCGTCTCGACCGCGCACGGCCCGGCGATGACGGTCAGCGTGTCCGGCCCGATCGGCACGCCAGCCACCCTGATCACCGAACGTTCCTTATGATGCTCGCGGCTCACCAGCTTGTACGGTGCGGTGATGCGCATCACGTCGCTCACCCCGGGCATGCCGCGCAGGTTCAGCGTGTCGAGCTGATCAACGTCGCCGACCAGGCCGACGATGGTTCGGGACACCCCGCGGCTGACGAACGCGTCGCCGCCGGCCCCGCGCACCAGGTCGACGACGCCCTCGACGTCCGCTTCCTCTGCCTCCGCTGCCATCACCACAACCATGTCGTCCGCCTCCAGTCATAAACAAAGCCCCGGGCCGATGGCCCGGGGCTCTCGCTAGGTCGCTTCCGTCAGCGCAAGGTCTGGCAGGCGACCGTCCGGGAACCGGGCCGGTAGCCAAACCAAAACCAGAACTGCTCGCGCATGCCGGATAGCTTAACTCATGCCGCGCCCCGGCGTCCGCCGTTGCCTCACGATGGCTATCGCGCTGGGGCCCGGGGCGGGATGGCCGGCTTGATGCGGCCTTGAGGGGCCGCGGTGGAGCGGTCAGCGGCCGTAAGAAGCCGCCGCCGAAGACGCCGCCGTTCCCGCCGCCATTCCCGTTGCCGTTCCCCCCGGAGAGGACCTCAAGGATGATGGTGCTGCCGCGCGGCGCCTGGCCTATCGGGGTGTAGTCAAACACCGTGCCGCCAGCCGCGCCGAATGAGTCCACCCGGACCTGGAATCCAGCGGCCTGCAGTATCTGCGTTGCCTGCTGGACCGACATGCCGATCGTATCCGGCACGTTGACCTGGGCGGGCTGCGCGGACACCTCGACGGTCACCGTCTCACCCTGCTGGTACACCGAGCCGGGCGCGGGCTGCTGCCCGGTGATCGTGCCCTGCGGCTGCGCGCTGGTCTGGTCCTGCTGCTGTTGCAGGTTGACGCCGTGCGCCTGGGCCCACTGCTGGGCCGCCTGTATGTTCATCCCCACGAAGTCGGGCAGCGGCGGACCCCCGGCGACCAGGATGGCGACCGTCTTGGTCTGCGGCCAGGTCGTACCTGCCCGCGGGTCCGTGCCGAGCACGGTGCCGACCGGGGAGTTCGAGCCGACCTTCTCCACGACGGGGGACAGGTGCACACGCTGCAGGGCGGCCTCGGCGGCGGTCAGCGTGTCGCCGTGGATGTCGGGCACCCTGGAGGTGAACGGCCCGGCCGAGACCAGGATGGTGATCGCCGAGCCCTTCGTGGCCCGGCCGGACGGGCTGGTGCCGGCTACCGCGCCCTTCGGCTCGGCGTTGCTGTTCACCCGCGACACGCGGGCCACGGTAAAGCCGTTGGCGGTCAGCGCGGTGGTCGCCTGGGTGACCGAATCGCCGGTCACCACGGGTATCGCCGTGTACCGGCCGACCGCCAGCCACCAGCCGCCGAGCCCGAGCCCGATGCCGAGCACCAGGATGACCGCGATAATGCCGAGCCGCGGGCTGAACAGCCAGCGCTGCAGGAACGGCTCGCGGCCCCCGAGGTACCGCCCGCCCTGGTCGCGGTGGACGACGAGCGTGCGCGACGAAACGTTGTCCCCGGCGCCCGTGCCGAACGAACCCGTCCCGAACCCGCCCGTCCCGAACCCGCCCGTCCCGAACTGACCGCTGCCGAACCCGCCAGTGTCGGCCTGGCCGTTCCCTGGCCCGTTCGCCGGAGTGCCCGCCAGACTGTGCGCCCACCACCCGTTGGTGGCGGCGGGCGTGTCCAGGTTCAGCCACGGTGCTTCGGCCAGGCCCTGGACGCCGGCCCCCATCACGCCGGTGAGCCCGCCAGGCTCACCCATGCCCTCCCTGACCAGCCGGACCGCGCGCGCGAACTCGCCGGCGTCGGCCGGGCGCCGTGCGGGGTCCCGGCTGGTGGCCGCGAGCACGAGCTGATCGACCGCCGCCGGTATGCCGGGCATCACCGAGGACGGGGCCGGGACGCCGGAGTTGACGTGCTGGTAGGCGACCGACAACGGGGTATCGCCGCTGAACGGCGGACGGCCCGTGAGCAGCTCGAACAGCACCACGCCGGCCGAGTACACGTCACCTCGGGGCCCGGCGGCATCGCCGGTCACCTGCTCCGGCGGCAGGTAGGCGACCGTGCCGATGAGCAGGCCGGCCCTGGTGTGCCCGGCTGCCGCATGCGCGCGGGCCAGGCCGAAGTCCGCCACCTTGACCCGGCCGTCCGCGGTCAGCAGGACATTCTCCGGCTTGACGTCTCTGTGCACGATGCCGGACGCGTGCGCCGCGGCCAGGCCGTCGAGCACGCCGGTCATGATGTCCAGCGCCGCCGCGGGGGAGAACCAGCCGCGCTCGCGGAGCAGCTCCTTGAGCGTGCGCCCCGGCACGTACTCCATGGCCAGGTACAGGAAAGGCCCGTCGGCACCCTGGTCGAAGACCGCGACCACGTTCTGATGGTTCAGCCGCGCCACCGACTTGGCCTCGCCGATGAACCTGCGGACGAATTCGTCGTCCCTGGCCAGCTCGGCGTGCATGACCTTGAGGGCTACCTGGCGGTCCAGCCTGGTGTCCAGGGCCAGGTAGACGGTGGCCATCCCACCGTGCGCAAGGCGCGCCGTCACGGCGTAACGCCCGTCGAGCAGGCGCCCCGCAAGCGGGTCGGCCAGCATATCGTCCATCGCGACGATTTTACGGTTGTTTGGCTCATGTGGCGGCGGTAATCAACGTGAGCGGGCCCGCGTAGCCTGTCTGATTGTGACTGATCACGGCCGGGTCGTGGTGGCGGGCGCGGGGCTGGCCGGGCTGCGCACCGCCGAGGAACTGCGGGCGCGCGGCTACGCCGGCCAGATCACCCTGATCGGGGCGGAGGCGCGGCCCCCGTATGACCGGCCGCCGCTATCGAAGAAGGTGCTGACCGAGGCCGGGATCGACCCGTCGCTGCGGCCCGACTTCGGAGCGCTGGACGTGGACTTCCGGCCGGACGAGACCGCCACCGGGCTCGATGACGCGGTCCTGGTGACCACCCGCGCCAAATACCCCTTTGATCACCTGGTGCTGGCTACCGGGGCCCTGCCGGTGGCGCTCCCCGGCGACGGCCGGCAGCGCTTCCTGCGCAGCTACGACGACGCGCTGGCGCTGCGGGACCTGCTCAGGCCGGGGCTGCGGCTGGCCATCGTCGGCGCGGGCTGGATCGGCGCGGAACTGGCCACCGCGGCGGTCGCGCACGGCAGCGAGGTCACGGTGGTGGAGGCCGGACCCGCGCCCGTTGCCGCCGCGATCGGGGCCCCGGTGGGAGCGCAGACGGCGCGCTGGTATGCCGACGCGGGCGTGCGGCTGCGGGTGGGTACAGCCGTGGAGTCGGTGCAGCCGGGCGGCCTTGCGCTGGCTGACGGCGACTGGATCGCGGCAGACGAGATCGTCACCGCGGTCGGGGTCCGGCCCGCCATCGGCTGGCTTGAAGGCTCGGGCGTGCGGGTGGAGAACGGCGTGGCCGTCGACGCGGGCCTGCGCGCCTCCCGGCCGGGCGTCTATGCGGTGGGAGACTGCGCCGCGTTCTTCTCGCGCCGGTTCGGGCGGCGGCTGCGGTTCGAGCACTGGGACGTGGCGCTGCACGCGCCCGAGGTGGTCGCGGCCAACGTGCTCGGCGGCGACGCGGCCTACGACCCGGTGCCGTACTTCTGGTCCGAGCAGTTCGGGCGCATGGTGCAGTACGCCGGATACCACGGTGACGCCGATCGGCTCATCTGGCGAGGCGACCCGGCCGGGCCGACCTGTGCTGCGTGCTGGCTCTCCGCCGGCCGGCTGGTGGCGATCTTGACCGTGGACCGGCCCCGCGACCTGCAGCAGGGCCGCCGGATGATCGCCTCGGCCGACCCCGTGGACGCGGAGCGCCTCGGCGACCCCACCATCCCAGTCAAAGACGCGTTCGTCTCCTGAACCGGTGCTGCGCGTCTCCGCCGACCAGGAATTATCGGGGAGGATTCAGGCTTCGGGGAGTGTTTTGTGCACTATAGACCCCCTAATCCTCCCATAAACCCGAATACTCCCCGAAAATATCGGCGTTAGCTCGAACTGGTGAGCGACAAACTGACCTCTGAGGCTGGCGGTGCCGATGAGGCCGCTTCTCGGGGAAGCCCCGGCCGACACGGCCCGGTAACCCGCGCTTAACCCGCGTGTTTGGAGCGGCCCGGGACGTGGGACATTGGATTCGTGGCACAGATTGACCCCACGACCGACGCTCTCGTCGGTGAATGGCTGTCACTCCCCGATGTAGCTAGCCAGCTCCGCATCCCAGCAGGACGAGTGAAGCAACTCCTCCGCGACCGGAAACTTCTCGCCGTGACCCGCCCGGAGGGCACGGTTGTGGTCCCGGCCGCCTTCCTGGACGGGCACCAGATCCTCAAGGGCCTGTGCGGAACCCTCACCTTGCTCTTCGACTGCGGATTCGACGAGCTGGAAGCGCTCCGCTGGCTGTTCACGGCGGACGATTCGCTGCCCGGCACTCCCATCGACGCGATCGTCGAGCACCGCGGCACCGAAGTGAACCGGCGGGCCCAGGCCCTGGCTTTCTAGGAGCGGCTAGGCTGGCTACATGCCGCCGAGCCCGCCGCGCCCGCGGCGAACCGCGGGTGCGATACCGACCCGTGTCTCCGGCCAGCCCCGCCTGACGCATTCGCCGCTGATCCGCGACCTGCTCGGGGCCGGCCGCCAGTCGTTCTCGTTCGAATTCATGCCCCCGAAGACCGAGGCGGAGGAACACCAGCTCTGGCTGGCGATCAGGCAGCTTGAGCCGCTGCGGCCCACGTTCGTCTCGGTGACCTACGGCGCCGGCGGGTCCACCAGGGACCGGACCGTGCGGGTGACGGGCAGGATCGCCGCGGAGACCACACTCACGCCGGTAGGGCATCTCACCGCGGTTAACCACTCGGTGGCCGAGCTCAGGCAGGTGATCGGGTCGTATGCGTCGGTCGGGGTTCGCAACGTGCTCGCGCTGCGAGGCGACCCGCCCGGCGACCCGAACGCCACCTGGCTCCCGCACCCGCAGGGTCTCAGCTATGCGGCGGACCTGGTCCGCCTGGTCAGGTCGGTCGGCGACTTCTGCGTCGGGGTGGCCGCGTTCCCCGAAAAGCACCCGCGCTCACCCGATTCCGACACCGATGTCCGGTACTTCGTGGACAAGTGCCGGGCGGGCGCGGACTTCGCCATTACCAACATGTTCTTCTACCCGGACGACTACCTGCGGCTGCGGGACCGGGTCACCGCCCAGGGCTGCGACGTGCCGATCATTCCCGGCATCATGCCCGTCACCAGCCTGAGGGTGATCGAGCGCGCGATCGAGCTGGGCGGCTGCCGGGTGCCTACCCAGCTGTGGGAGCGGCTGCAGGCAGTGGCGGACGACCGAGCCGCGGTGCGGGAGATCGGCGTGGAATATGCGGCCTGGATGTGCGACCGGTTGCTCGCCGAGGGCGTGCCCGGCCTGCACTTCTATACGCTCAACTGGTCCCGGGCGACCAGGGAGATCTACCAGCGCCTGGGCTTGGGAG
>JASHYW010000138.1 GCA_030042885.1 Streptosporangiaceae bacterium
CCCCGCCCCGGCCCCGCCCGACGGCCATTCCCAGCCGTCCTTCCACGTCATCGCCGTGCTGGCCAAGTTCATCCACCAACTGCCGGCATCAGCCGTACCACCACTTCAAGTACGTCCCGGCAGGAGGGCTAACCACGCACAGAACAACCCCTTCTGCGCGCCTCAACCGAGGGACTCAGGGTTCCTCGGAGTCTCAATCAGGCGGTTATAGTCGCCAAGCTCCGGAGAGCCCGTCCTACCGGACGTGACGCATGGTTGGGCTATTGCAGGCATGCTGCTGCGGCACCTGGATCGCCGATCCGTCGCGGTATCTGCCGTTACGGATCCACTGCCGCCGGAGACCCGCTGAGCGGTAAGCGGTCGCGACGGTCAGGCACCTGGCGGCCGGTAGGTGATCCCTTTGGCCCGCTCAGCGATCGCGGTCAGATCGCCGGACTCGATCAGTTCGTGCGTCTCAAAACGCGAGAGAGCGCCCGAACTGGTAATCGCCAGGCTGACCGCGGCCATGGTGTGCGAGTCAGGCAGGTCGAAGACCGCCGCGCCGTCGTACTGCCCGAACATCCAGTAATACGACTCCAGGCTGCCCCCAGCCGACTCTGCCACCTCGCGGACGACAGCGGCCCGGTCCGAGGGCTTGGCGATGAACCGTTTCGCCGTCTCGCTGGTGAGGCTGAACAGAACCAGGTACTTAGCCACTACTACCACCCCCACACGCACGGATGTGGACCTGATCTGAGCGCTGCCAGTATCGCTCTGGCTGTCCCCGGCTTCAACCCCCGGCCGGCCCGGACTGCCCGGCAGGGACCGCCGGTGCTGGCCGTCGATGAGGCGGGCAAGGCACACGCCCGGACCTCGGCGCCGGACCACCGCTACTACGCCGCGGTCAAGGACCGCAAGAACAGCAAGCGCGCCTGCCTGTCCGAGGCCCGCAAGATCCTCCGGCCAAGCCCATCACATCCTGGCCGAGCTCGGCGACGACGCGCTCGGCGCCGCCTGAGACCCCCTGCCATGGTGACCAGCACGTGACCGCCGGCCCGGCCGGCCCGCAGCAGCCGAACTCACCGATGAGGACCACCGCGGCCAGCTCCCGCCAATCCGCTGTCAGGGCCGGCAGGAGCACCGGCACCCGGCTGACCGGCCGCCCCGGAATTTGACAAGGGAACCCTCGCGAGGACCCTCATCGGGGCCATACCGGCAGGTCACAAGCCTGCCCGACCGGCCGGAAAGCCTACGGGTCCTCGCCCCTTGTCAAATTCCTGCACCTCAAGCCGCCGTCGCCCAGAACACCCCTTGCCGTCACCGGCGGATGCAGGTAAGGCGGCAGTGTGCGCACCACCGACTTCGAGGTGTGGTTGCGGAGGGTGACGCCGAAGCCGCGCCTTGGCGGCGGCGCCGGGGCCACGCGCTGCCTGGCGCAGTGGGCCGACACGGGCCCGTAATGAGGTGCAGGGGTTGCGCTGTGGCCAACCCGGGGCGCGCAGCTGAGGTCAGGTGATGCCCGGGCCGGTGCGCGGCGGGATCATCGACTTCAGCAGGTCCAGCACCCCCGGGTTCGCGACGCCGCGCCAATCGGGGGCCAGCAGGCCCCACGGCTCGGGGTCGCCCCAGTTGGACCGGTGCCGGCCGGTAACCGGGACGGTGCCCTTGGGCTGTGCCGGGTTGAGCGCCCACCAGCACCAGTCCACGTCGTTGTCGGTGAGCCAGGCCTGGAAGTTGTTCCACCACACGGCGGAATCGGAGCGGCCGGCCTGAGATGGGGCCAGGCCGAAGCTGGCCAGCGACCTGGTGTCGTTGCCGAACTCGCCGACCCACACCGGGGCGATCTGCTCGCTGAGGAGGTACCCGCCGTTCCGGCGCATCTGATCGAAGTACGCCTGCCGGGGCTGGCCCGCGGGGTGAAACCACGCATAGTCGTGCAGGCTGTAGACGACCTGGCCCGGGCGTTCGAGCCGTACCGGGTGCCTGGCCACGCCGGTCAGGTCGGCTGCGTAATTGAGGCCCTCGCAGATGATCAGCACGTGCGGGCTGATCTGGTGGATGAGGTTCCCGGCAGTGGCGTACATGGCCGCGACGTCGGTCTTGGGCCTGGTTCCCCAGGTCGGCGTGAGGATGCGCCAGCCTACCGTCGTCCGCCGGGGCTCGTTCATGATGTCCATGGCGGCGACGAGCGGGTTCGCCTGGTACCGCGCGGCGATGTCCTGCCAGGCCGCGAAGAACTTCGCGGCCGGCCAGCGGCGGTTGTACCACAGGCCGTTACCGTCGTCCTCCGAGCAGCACCAGCCGGGGTCAAGGATGTGACAGTTCGGTATGACGATCAGGCCCTCGCCGGTGAGCGCCTGCACGCACGCGTCATAAACCTGCATCGGCGTCGCCCCGGCCAGATCGGTGTTGGCGGCCAGGTACTGATCGGGGACCGGGGAGGCCTGCTCGGTCATCCACAGGCTGAACGGAAGCCGCACGCTGTTGAATCCCTGCATGGCGATCGCCCGGGCCAGCGCGCGGCGGTCCGTGCGGTCCAGCCCCGGCGGCACGCCGAGGTCCTCGTGGGCGCCGTACCAGTTCACCCCGGCCAGGCGGACACGCTTTCCGCGCGCGTCGACGATGAAACGGCCGCTGGTCGACAGCGGCATCGGGATATCCAGGTCAGTCATCCCCAGATCCGGCGAGGCTCCTTGGCACAGCTGGAGTGTACGAGAGCGGCTCCAGAACGTGCGTATCAGCGTGACGCGGACACGCGGCAC
>JASHYW010000139.1 GCA_030042885.1 Streptosporangiaceae bacterium
TCGCCGATCCTGCAAGCCAACCCCGGCTCCCCGCACGGGTATGACGTGGTGGACCACTCGCGGCTATCGGCGGACCTCGGCGGCCTGGACGCGTTCCGGGCCATGGCCGAGCGGTTCCACCGCCATCGGCTCGGCGTCGTGGTCGATATCGTGCCCAACCACATGGCCCGGCCCACGCCCGAGTCGCGCAACAAGCAGCTGTGGTCGGTGCTCTACGAGGGGAAGGCGTCCCCGTACGCGCACTGGTTCGATGTCGACTGGGCCGCGCAGGACGACAAGCTGCTGATGCCCATACTGTCCGGGCCGGCCGAGAAGTGCCTGGGCGACCTCATCATCGATCCGAACCTCAAGGCCTCGCAGGACCCCGGGCACCGCGGGCATCCCGGGCCGGTGCTGCGCTATTTCGACCATGTGCTGCCGCTGCGGGACGGCGTCGCGGACCTGCCCCTCGGCATGCTGCTCGCCGAGCAGCATTACCGGCTCGCCGACTGGCATGACGCGGCGACCCAGCTGAACTGGCGGCGGTTCTTCGACATCGACACGCTCATCGCGATCAGGGTCGAGGATCCTGACGTGTTCGACGCCACCCACCGGGTGCTACTGGGCCTGGTGGAAGAGGGGCTGATCGACGGGCTGCGCGTCGATCATCCGGACGGGCTGGCCGACCCGGGCCGTTACCTGCGGTGGCTGGCCGACGCGACCAACGGCGCGTGGATCGTGGTCGAGAAGATCCTGGCCCATGGCGAGGAACTTCCGCCGTGGGACTGCGCGGGCACCACCGGCTACGACACGCTCGCCCTCGTCGGCGGCCTGTTCGTCGACCCCGCCGGGGAGCAGCGGCTCACCGAGGAATACGTCCGGTTCGCCGGAGGGAAGCCGAGGTTCGCCGAGGTGGCGCGGGACGCCAAGCGCGGCATCGCGGACGCCACGTTCACCGCCGAGCTGTCCAGGCTGACCCGGCTGTTCGCCCGGGCCAGCTACCCGGCCCTGGACGGCCTGAACGAGGCCGGCCTGCACGACGTGCTGGTCGAACTGCTGGCCGCGTTCGGTGTGTACCGGGCGTACGTCACCCCGGGCGAGCCGCCGCCCGAGGCCTCGGTGGCCGCGGTGGCAGCGGCCGCCGCATCGGCTCGCGAGCACCTGGCCGAGCGCCTGCACCCGGCTCTGGACGCGGTGTGCGCCGCCGTCCTCGGCTTGGGCGGCATGTCCGGCGACGCCGCACAGCAGGCCGCCCGCGACGAGCTGATCGTGCGCTTCGGCCAGACCACCGGCCCGGTGCTGGCCAAAGGGGTGGAAGACACCGCGTTCTACCGCTGGCCCCGGCTGGCCGCGCTGAACGAGGTGGGCGGCGACCCCGACATCTTCGGGATCAGCCCGGCGGAATTCCATGCCGCCGTGAGCCGCCTCGCCGCCCGCTGGCCGGCCACGCTGACCACCTTGTCCACCCACGACACCAAGCGCCAGGAGGACGTGCGGGCCCGGCTGGCCGTGCTCGCCGAATCGCCCGGGGAATGGGCCCATCAGGTCGCCGAATGGCACGGCCTGGCCGTATGGCTCACCGACGGCGCGGCGGCCCGGGCCACGCAGCGGGCCCCAGATCCCGACCTGGAGTACCTGATGTGGCAGACCCTGGCCGGGGCCTGGCTGATCGGGAGCGAGCGCCTGGGCCAGTACCTCGGGAAGGCCATGCACGAGGCCAAGACGCGGACATCGTGGACCGTGCGCGACAGAGGGTACGAGTCGGCCGTGCTCGGCCTGGCCGACGCTGTGCTCGCCGACCCGGAACTGACCGCCGGCATCGCCGAATTCGTGGCCAGGATCGCGCCCGACGCCAGGGTGAACTCCCTGGGCGCCAAGCTCGTGCAGCTCACCATGCCGGGAGTCGCCGACCTGTTCCAGGGCTGCGAGCTCACCGGCCTGTCGCTGGTGGACCCGGACAACCGGCGGCCGGTCAACTACGAGCGCCGCCGGCGGCTGCTGGCCGCGCTGCGGGCCGACCCGGGCCAGATGGCGGGTCTGGACGCGGAGAAGCTGCTGGTGACCTCGCGCGCGCTGTGGCTGCGCCGCGATCATCCGGGCTGGTTCACCGGCAACTACACCCCGCTGGCCTGCGAGGGCCCGGCTGCCGGGCACGCGGTGGCCTTCATGCGCGGCGAGCATGCGGTCACCGTCGTCACCCGGCTGCCCGCCGGGCTGCGCCGGCAGGGCGGCTGGGCCGACACTGTCCTGCCGCTTCCCGAAGTCCACTGGCGCGACGTGCTGACCGGAGCCAGGCACGCGGGCCTGCGTCCGCTGCTTTCCGAGCTGACGCGGCGCCTGCCGGTGGCGCTGCTGATCCCTGAACGGGTCTACCTCTCCGAGCAGGAATGGTTCACGGACGGCAGTGCCCGGTGACCACCTTCAGCGTCTGGGCACCGGCCGCGGGCAAGGTCGAGGTGGAGGTGGCCGGGCAGCGCTATCCGATGAGCCCGGACCCTCCGGTAGCGGCCGACGAGGCCGGCTCCGGCTGGTGGAGCGCGGAGGTGCCGGATGTGACGGCCGGCCTCGACTACGGGTTCCGGCTGAACGACGGGGAGATCCTGCCCGACCCCCGGTCGCTTCGGCAGCCGTTCGGCACCAGGGGCCTGAGCCGCACCTATGACCACTCCGCGTTCTGCTGGACGGACGGCAGGTGGCGCGGCGGGGCCCTGCACGGGACGGTGATCTACGAGCTGCATGTCGGCACGTTCACCGCCGAGGGCACCTTCGACGCCGCCATCGGGCGGCTGGACCACGTTCGCGACCTGGGCGTGCACACGGTCGAGCTGATGCCGGTCGCGACGTTCCCCGGGCACCATGGCTGGGGCTACGACGGGATCAACCTGTGGGCGGTGCACGAGCCGTACGGCGGCCCGGACGGGCTGAAGCGGTTCGTGGATGCCTGCCACGCGCGCGGCCTGGCCGTGCTGCTCGACGTGGTGTACAACCACGTCGGCATCGGCAACCGGCTCGACGCGTTCGCGCCGTACTTCACCGCCGCGCACGTGACGCCCTGGGGGCCGGCGGTCAACCTGGACCAGCCCGGGTCGGACGAGGTCCGCGCGTTCCTGATCGGGAACGCGCTGATGTGGCTGCGCGACTACCACCTGGACGGGCTGCGGCTCGACGCGGTGCACGCGCTGGAGGACCGCCGGGCACTGCACTTCCTGGAAGAGCTCGCGGCCGAGGTCCAGGCCCTGGCCGCCCGGCTGAACCGCGAGCTCGTCCTCATCGCCGAGTCCGACGCCAACGATCCCCGGCTGGTCGCCTCCCGTGAGGCGGGCGGATACGGGCTGGCCGCGCAGTGGAGCGATGACTTCCACCACGCGGTGCACGCGGCGATCACCGGCGAGCGGCAGGGCTACTACTGTGACTTCGGGTCACTTGCCGCGCTGGCGAAGACCTATACCGGGGTGTTCTACCACGACGGCAGCTGGTCCGCCTTCCGGGGCCGGTCGCACGGGCGGCCCGTCGACGTCTTCCGTGTCCCCGCCCACCGTTTCCTCGGCTACCTGCAGAACCATGACCAGGTCGGGAACCGGGCCGCCGGTGACCGGATATCCGCCGGCCTGCCGGCCGACCTTTACAAGGTCGGCGCCGGCCTGGTGCTGACCGGCCCGTACACGCCGATGCTCTTCATGGGCGAGGAGTGGGGCGCAGATACCCCGTGGCAGTACTTCACCGACCACATCGAGCCCTGGCTCGCGGAGGCCGTCGCCGACGGCCGCAGAGCCGAGTTCGAAGACCACGGCTGGGCGGCCGGCGACATGCCCGACCCGCAGGACGAGGCGACCTTCCTCCGCTCCAAGCTCGACTGGGCGCAGCGCGACCGCGAGCCGCATCTGAGCGTCCTGGGCTGGTACGGCGAGCTGATCGCGCTGCGCCGGGCCCGGCCCGAGCTGGCCGATCCCCGGCTGGACCAGCTCAGGGCCGACTTCGACGAGGATGCCCGGTGGCTCATGGTCCGGCGGGGGCGCCTGCGGATCGCGGCGAATCTCGGCGCCGGCACCGTCCGGCTGCCGCTCGGGCAGCCCGGCATCGGCGTGCTCGCCGCTTCCAGCCCGGGGGTCGCCCTCGGCCAGGACACGGTCACCATTCCCCCGGCGGCCTTCGCCGTCATCGAGACCAGGGCACTTCACCCAACGCCAGGATGACGCCGCGGGCGCCGCCCCGCCGCCCCGCTCAGCCGCAGCTTTGCTGCGCCGCTGCGATCAACGCGGTGAAGGTCCACGGGTTCTGCGGCGCATTCTGGCCCTGCAGCGCCTTCGGCAGGCCGTCCGGGAACCTGAACGACACATGGGACCAGAACCAGCGCGTTCCCGACAAGGAGCAGGCCTTCACCGGCTGGCTGAACGTGACCACCGCGGGCACCGGGTACACCGGGCCGGCCGCGCAGTTGGGATTGCAGGCGTCCACCTTGTACGTGCCCGTCCCCACCGCCTCGGTGGCCGACCACGTGGTCCACTTCATCTGATACAGGATCGTGGTGCTATCCCCCGAGATGGGGCAACCCGAATTGGCGCACACAGGCTGGTACAGCGCCGTCCCGTTGATGTCCTGGCCCTCCGCGATGAAGGTGTCGGCGGCGGTCACGCTCGCCGGGGCCGACGGGGTACCTGGCGACGGGGCGGTGGCGCTCGTCGCCGGCGCCGCCGGGGTGGCCGGCGCTGCCGGGGTGGCAGATGTAGCTGGCGTGCTCGCCGTGCCCGGCGCTGATGACGCGGCGGAACTGGCCGATGAGCTGCACGCGGTGACCAGCAGGGCGGCGCAAGCCAGCGCGGCCCAGGCCGCGGCCGGCCGGGCTCGGTGCGAATTTGTGGTCCACATGAACGTCCGGCCCCTCAACTCAGTTAGCGGCTCTGCGAGCCATATCATCCCTAGGACGTCCGTCGTGCCGCCATGGTTGGAACCAGTCTCCCCGCCGGGCGGTGATGAATCATTACCGGGTTGTGACGGGCTCTGCGCTGGCCGAACCGCGCTCGGGCATCCGCCCGTAGTCCGGGTTAGTGGCCGGTGCTCGCGGCCGCAGGGAAAGGTCAGGGCCTGCCGGTCAGCCACGCGGTGACCGTCGGCTCCATGATCACCGCCTTCTTTCACCACGGCGGCCGCGGCACCGGTCCCGGCCGGTGATCACCTCGCCGGCGTGACCAGGGAAGGGCGTTATGCAAGACCGGCCCTGAGTGCAGGCCCTTGGGGGCCTGCGCGAGCGATCGGTGCAGGTGAGCGGCCAGCAGAGAAGGGGGAAGGGGATGCGGGTGGGGGGTTCGTTGCATAGCGCGAACTTTTGAATAAGGCACGAGGCACACAGGCCGGAGAGCGTGGCGGAGGATGAACGGCGGACGCTTCGAGAGCTGGCTGCGCTGCCCGTGCTGCGTGCGGCGCGACGAACACGTCATGATGGCGATGCGCAGACGGGTCGCCTCGGCTCTGGCGG
Organism: Streptosporangiaceae bacterium; assembly: GCA_030042885.1. The sequence continues at coordinate 5,453 of JASHYW010000139.1, forward strand.
CGGCCGGGCTGGCGGCGCTGGCGGGCCTGTGCCTGTCCGGTGCCCCGGCCCGGGCCGGGCCCGTCACGGGTTCCGCGACCCGGCTGATGCCGGGCGCTGGCCAGTGGTCCGGCGGCCCGGCGGCGCACGCTGCCGGTACGGGCCAGGTCGCGCTGGTCATCATCGCGGCGGCCGCGGTGGGCGCCTTTGCCGTGCTCCAGGTCATCGCCGGGTCGCGCCGTCGGCGTCCGCTCACCTTCGCGGACTGGAGGACGTGGCCGCCCGGCTACGATCCCGGAACCGGCGCCTGTCACGGCGATCGAGCGCTCACCGGCCGGCAGCCTTGGATGCACGACGCTGCGTGTTTAAGGTATGTGTATCGGTAATCAGCAAACGCGCGGTCATGCTGCCCGCCCGAACGCGCGCTGGCTGGAAGGCGTGTCGTGACGTTCGCTTGGCAGGAACTGGACGGGCTTGACGGGTACCGCATCACGGAAATCCCGCGGCGCCCGGACGCCGGGGAAACAGAAACGACCCAGCGCCAGCCGGGCGACCCCGGCCGGATGCAGCGGCTCGCGGCGCTGATCGCGGCGTACCACGCCGGCGTCGGATCCAGGATCGACGGCACCGGAGCGCTGGCCATCGGCTGGGTGCGGCACCGCGCGGGCGGCCCGGTCCAGCTTCTCGCGGCCGGCCCGGGCCTGGTCGGCAGCGGCGGGGACGGAGAGCTCTTCCTGACTCTGCCCGGCGGCGCCAGAGCCGAGCCGCTGCCGCGCGGCACGCTATCGGAGCTCCTGGGCCAGTTGCCGTGCTGGCGCGCCATCGGCGGGATCAGCGACGGGCTGCTGCCCGATGACCAGCGCCGCACCGCGGAGCGGCCGCCGCCGTCACTGGAAGAATGCCTGCTGGCGGTGTGGCCGGGCCCGTTCGGCTGGCTGCTGCTCGCCGAACCTGCAGCAGCGGCCGAGATAGCGGGCATCGCCGATGAGGTGGCTGGCCGCGAGCAGATGTCCACGGGCGATTCGGACCGATTCCCCGAACGGGCCGTGGTGGCCCGCCGGTTTCAGCTACGTCACGCCGAGCTGCGCAGGGGCATTTCGACCGGGTTGTGGAGGGTCCGGCTGGCGGCGGGCGGCAGCGATGAGGACGCGGCGTCGCGCGTCGCCGGGCTGGTCTGCGCCTCGGCCGACCTGGCCGGGCTGCCTTACGCTGTGGCCCCGGCCGGTGTCGCTGCCCGCAGCCTGCGCGACCTGCTGGAGGATACGGGCCCGGTGCCGGCCGGGGGTGACGCGGCCCTCGGCTTCCCCTTCTACGCGAGCACCGAGCTGGTCGCGGCTATCGCCAGGCCGCCGGAGCGCGAGGTTCCCGGCGTGCGCCTGGCGCTTCGCCCGGACTTCGACGTCACCCCGGAGCCGGCCTCGCCGGGCGCGGCGATCGCGGTCGGCGAGGTCCTGGACCGGAGCCACCGCCCGGCCGGGCCGCTGGTGGTGCCGCTCGATTCGCTGAACAGGCACGTGTTCGTCTGCGGCGCCACTGGCGCGGGCAAATCGCAGACCGTGCGCGCCCTGCTGGAGGCGGCCACCAGAGCGGGGATTCCGTGGCTGGTGGTGGAGCCAGCCAAGGCGGAGTACCGGCTTATGGCCGCGCGCCTGGCCTCGGCCGGACCCGGAAAGCCGGGCCGTCCCGGTTCCGGCGCCACTCCGGACACTGCGGCCCCCGAGGTGGTGCGGATCAGGCCGGGTGAGTCAGACGCGATCGCGGCCGGCCTGAACCCGCTCGATCCGGCACCGGACGAGGCGGGCCGCCGGTTCCCGTTGCAGACCCACGCGGACCTGGTCAAGGCCCTGTTCATCGCGTCCTTCCGGTCAGACGAGCCGTTTCCGCAGGTGCTGAGCGCGGCGCTGACCAGGGTGTACGAGGACGCCGGCTGGGACATGGTGCTGGGCGAGACGGTCGCGGCGGACCCGAACCCCCGCTACCCGAGCCTCACCGACCTCCAGCGGGCCGCGATAAGGATCGTGCGGGAAGTCGGCTACAGCCAGCGGGTCACCGACGACGTGCTCGGCTTCATCAAGGTGCGGCTTTCCAGCCTGCGGCTGGGCACCACCGGCCGGTTCCTCGAGGGCGGCCACCAGCTCGACTTCGGCGCTCTGCTGCGAACCAACGCCGTGCTCGAGATCGAGGATGTGGGCGACGACAGCGACAAGGCGTTCCTCATGGGCACGGTGCTGATCAGGCTCGTCGAGCACCTGAGGATGGCGCACCGGTCCCGGCCCGCCGGCCCGGTCACGCTGCGCCACCTCACCGTCATCGAGGAGGCACACCGGCTGCTCCGCCGCCAGGAAACGCTGGGGGGCGGGACAGACGGCGCGGCGGCGCATGCCGTGGAGATGTTCGCGGGCCTGCTCGCCGAGATCCGCGCCTACGGCGAGGGGCTCATCATCGCCGAGCAGATCCC
>JASHYW010000140.1 GCA_030042885.1 Streptosporangiaceae bacterium
TCGGCCGTGACGGTCGGAGAGAAGGTGCTCACCCTGGGTAACGCGCAGGGGCGGGGCGGCACCCCGGCGGCCGCGGCAGGCACGGTCACCGCCCTGGGCCAGTCGATCACCGCGACCGATCAGCCCGCTGGCGTCTCCGAGCAGCTCAGCGGGCTGATCATGACCGATGTGCCGCTGCAGCCGGGTGATTCGGGCGGGCCGCTGGTCAGCCCGGCCGGGCAGGTGATCGGCATGAACACCGCCGGCTCCTCGCAGTTCCAGATCGCCTCCGGCGCGGCCCAGGCGTTCGCGATCCCGGCCAGCCAGGCCGCCCCCATCGCCGCCGCGATCGCGGCCGGCCGGGCCTCGGCCGCGATCCACATCGGCGCCACCGCGCTCCTCGGCGTCCAGGTCGTGTCCTACGGCGTCCAGGTGCCCGGCCACCCGGCCACCGCCGGGGCTGGCGTCGTCGAGGTCGTCCCCGGTACGCCGGCGTCCGCCGCCGGACTCGTGCGTGGCGACGTGATCACCTCGATCGGCGGGCACCCGGTCACCTCCGCGATGTCCCTGCGATCGGTGATGGACGCCTACTACCCCGGCGACACCGCCAGGCTGCACTGGGTGGACCAGGCCGGCCAGGCACACGCCGCCACTATCGTCTTTGCCGCCGGGCCCGCCGGCTGAACCAGGCCGCCTGCCCGGTAAAGAAAGGCCGGACCGGCGAACCAGACCATGCCGCCGGGCCAGGCGGCAGGCAACCAGACCGGCTTTTCTCATCGAGATGGCATAAGCGCCGCGCGGGCGGCAGCAGGCTATCGCTGCCCGCGTCAAAAGGTGCCAGTCAGCGCCTGGAGGCCAAGGCTGGTCAGCGCCACGGTAACCCACAGCACCGCGCCAAGGGCCAGGGGCCCGAACCCGGCCCGGCGGATGCGGTGCACATCCGTCGACAGGCCAATCGCAGCAAGGGCTGCCGTGATCATCCACGTCGACAGATCCGATAGGCCGTGGTGCCAGGCCACGGGGACCAGCCCGATCGTATTGGCGGCGGCTGCTGCGATAAACGCCACGATGAACACCGGCACGATGCGGCGTACGTTGACTCGTCGAGCCACGGACCCTTCGGTGGCATCCTTCGCGCGCCAGCCACGTACGGCGGCCAGGCCGAGGCAGATAGGGATGATGGCCAGGGTGCGGGTGAGCTTGACGATGACCCCGTAAGAAGCGGCGGCATGGCCGTAGATCGTGGCCGCCGCCACCACCGAGGACATGTCGTTGATGGCAGTTCCAGCCCACAGGCCGAACGAATGCTGGGAGAAGCCCAGGACGTGCCCGAGGGCCGGAAAGAGGAGGACGGCAACGACGTTGAAGGTGAATATCGTGGCGATGGCGTAGCTCACGTCGGCCTCGTCTGCGCCTATGACCGCATCGGTCGCCGCGATAGCCGACGCCCCGCAAATGGCGGTACCCACCCCGATCAGCGTCCGGGCGTCGCCTCGCAGGCCCAGCATCCGGCCTGCCACCCACGCCATGACCAGCGCAGCCGTCAGCGTGCCCAGCAAGACCGGCATGGAGCGGACTCCGGTCGAGAGAACCTGGCCGAGCGACAGGCCAAGTCCCATCAGCACGATCGAGCCCTGTAGCACCTTCTTCGAGGTGAACGCGAGGCCCGGCCTGAAGGGCGCCGAGGGCTTCCTGACCACAGCGATGGCGATGCCGCCCAGGACGGCAAACACCGGGGCGCCTACGACCGGGGCCAGGCCGCCTAGCAGCGTGGCACATGCGGCCACAGCAGCCGCGCAGCTGAGGCCGGGAACCAGGGCCCGCAAGCCGCGGAGGGCGCACACTGGCCACGGCGCCACCGCGACCTCGGTGGCCCGCGCGCTGCCGGCCTCGGCTTTCACGTCATGGTCTGTGGACACTGGACTGCCTCCTCCGGGGGTGCCGCGGCGACGGACGGCCCGCTGGCCGCCGGGAACGCGGCGCCTTCGCGCAGCGGCTGGCGGGGGCGTCCGGGCTGCCACCGTCGGTGCGGCGGAAGAACTCGGTGCCGAGCATGCTCTGCAGCAGGCTCTGGGGGAGCACCGACGGAACGACCGGGTACTGGGTGCGGTGCAGCGCCAGCGCCGCGAGTTTGCGGCGAAGGTAGCTGGTGACGTCCTCCGCGCAGGTCCCCGGCGGCAGGCCGGCGGGTGGCGGCCCGGCTGCGCGGCTGGCGCCGGCGCCGCGTCCGGCGTACGGCCTGATCGGCGCGCTGGACAGGACGAGGCAGGTGAGGCTCTCGCGCGCCACCACGTGCGCGGTGCCCTGGCCCGTCACCAGACCGAGCTCGCCGAAGAAGTCACCCGCCTGCACCCCCCGGAGGCGGCTCACCTGGCCGCGGGGACGTTCCAGGAGAGCACCGGCGGTCCCGCTGAGGATCAGGTACAGCGCATGGGCTGGCTCGCCTTGCTCGATCACGCTGGTATCCGGGGGGAACCACGCCACTCGCACGTCGTCCCGGGCCAGCCGCATGGTGGCCGACTCGGCGGCGAACAGCGCGATGGCCTGCAGCGCGGCGCGATCGGCGGCACGCTGCCCCGAGTCGGCGATCCAGCGCGCCAGTTCCTCGGCCATGGAGGTGTGCCGCGGCGGGAAGACGGCATGGTACAGCCGCTGCCCCCGGTTGTGGTCGCGGACCTGCGTCCGGAACGCCTGGATGGTCAGCTCGGAAATCGCGACGTGGTCCGGGTGCCCGTACCCGCCGTCCGCGCCGAAGGTGATGACCGTGTCCGGGTCGGACTGCCGGATGATGTCCGCGATCGCGGCGCCCAGCGAGGACCGATGGCGCTGCAGGGTTCCGTCCGGATACGCCAGCACCTGCACGCGCTGTACGCCGAGCTCGGCGGCGGCCGCGCGCAGCTCGCGCTCCCGGACGGCACCGAGCGTGCGGCGGGTCGCAGCGGCGGGATCGCGGATCTGCCCCTGCTCTCCGCGGGTGGCCGAGACGATCATGACCTCGGCGCCCGCCTCCGCCGCCCGGGCCATCGTGCCGCCCGCGCAGAACACCTCGTCGTCCGGATGCGCGAAGACGCCGAGCAGTCGCCGCGCCGAGCCGGGTCCGTTGTCCATCATGACCTCCTCTGGCTCAACAGCCCCGGCGAGGCGCGAGGCCGCCGGCGCCGGCCACGCGATCGCGGTAGGTCAGCTCCACGAAGGCCAGGAACCGCTCCACGTCGCCGGCGTTGGAGGCCAGGCCCACCGATGCGCGGAGCGCCCCTGCGCTCGGCAGGCCGAGGAGGTCGAGGTACTGATCCATTGTCCGGACGCGTGCCCGTGCCGCTTTGCGCCAGTCTTGGTTGGTGAGCTGGGACGCGCCCTCGCTGGCGCCGGGGTTGCAGTGACACCCGGTACGGATCGAGATCCCGGCCGCGGCGGTATCGCGGGCTACGGCGCGTTCGTCGATGACGCGGCCGCCGGGATCGAGCAGGTTGAACGCGACGGTGCCGCCGCGGTCGCGGGTGCTGACGGGCCCGTAGATCCGCGCCATCGGCTCGCCGTTGCCGTGGCGCAGGTCGGCGAGCCGGCCGAGGAGCCAGCCGGTCAGGCACGTCACCCGCTGATGGATCCGGTCGATCCCGATGCCGTTGACCCAGGACAGCCCGGCCTCCAGATCAGGTATCTGCAGGAAGGCGACCGTGCCGTCTTCGAACCGGGCCTCGTGCGGGGCCAGCGTGTGCCAGCCGCCCTGCACGCTGGCGAGGTAGACCGACCCGCCGGCGAACCAGGGACGCCATAGCCGTCCCAGCGCCTCCCGCCGCGCGATCAGGCAGCCGACGCCGGTCGGGTAGCCGAACACCTTGTACCAGCTGACCGGCACGAAATCGGGCTTGACCACGGACAGGTCCAGCCGGTTCGACGGCACGTACGCTGCCGCGTCCAGCAGGACGTCGTAGCCATGCTCATGCGCCGTCTGGATCCAGTGCAGGGGATGCTGTACCCCGCTGAAGTTGCTTTGCGCCGGGTAGGCCAGGAGCCCGCGGCGGCGGGCGGCCGCCGACCGATCCGCGTCCCTGACCCCCTCCTGGGCCAGCGACCGCTGCCGCCGGGCGCGCGATCCCCGGCCCGACCAGGGCGCCACCCCGGAACGCGCCACCCGCCAGGCCGCGCCCGGCGGGCCCGGCCTGGGCCTGTCCAGTGCCTGCCTGATCGCGTCATCGTCCACCCGCAGGTCGGGCGAGCTGAACGGCACGTACCGCGTGACCGCGCCGCGTGAAGCGGCGAATTCCCTGATGCCGTTGACCGAGTTGTGATTGTCTTGCGTCAGGACCAGCCGGGTCCGCGGGCCGAACGGGTAGGCCTCCCCGACCAGCCGGCACGCGCCGGTGGCGTTCGGGGTGAAGATGGCCGCGTACTCCTCGGGCGGCGCGTTGAAGTGCGCAAGGACCGCGAGCCGGGCCCGCTCGATCAGTTCGGTCGACGCGGCGGAGGCCGGGTTTTCCGAGTGCGGGTTCCCGAAGCACCGGCCGCGCGTCCGCTCGGCATGCGCGGCCAGCTGCGCCTGGGCCGGCAGGCCCGCGCCGGCGTAGTCGAGGTAGACGTGCCCGGCCGCGTCGAGGTAGGAGTACTGGGTCGCCCGCAGCCGGTCAAGCAGCGCCGTGCTCTGGTAGACGGGGTAGGCGGACAGAAAGCCGAGCGGCTCTGGCGGCCGGCCGTTCCCGGTGCTACCGGGCAGGCCTGACCGTTCTGGCAGGGTTCTGGTCATTACCTTTCCTCGATGAGTGAGCCTGTAGCTGGCCGAAAGCCGCGGCCGCGGCGGTGCAGCCTGCGTCGTTCGTCTTCGGTCAGGCCGCCCCAGATACCGGCCTCCTGGCCGCTGGCCAGCGCCAAGCTCAGGCAGGTGGCACTGACCGGGCAGCCGCGGCAGATCAGCTTGGCCGTCTTGACCTGGGCCCGGGCGGACCTGATGTGGTCGTCGGGGAAGAACAGCTCCGGGTGGGCGTCCCACGCCGAGGACCAGCGCCCCGATCGCGATGGCGAACAGCACCGTGCCGGGCAGGTCGGGAATCCGCCGGCGGCCGGGCGCCCGGCTCTCGGCCAGCTGCCGGCGGGCCAGCAGTGCCGCCGCCACACCGATTGGGATGTTGACCAGAAATACCAGGCGCCAGTTCGCGGCGGTGACGAGCAGTCCGCCGAGCGACGGGCCGAAGCCGGCGGCTGCCGCGCCCACCGCGGACAGCAGGGCAATGCCGTGGGAACGGCGCGCGGGCGGGAACGCGGTGAGCACCAGCGCGAGGGCGGATGGCACGAGCAAGGCGGCGCCGAGCGCCTGAACGACCCGGAAGGCAATCAAAGCGTCGGCCGACGGCGCGACCGCGCACAGCAGCGACCCGACGGTGAACAGCTCCAGGCCGAAGACGAAGACGCGCCGACGCCCGAGCAGGTCCGCGATCCCCGCGGCCGCCATGAGAAACGCGGCGAACACGATGTTGTAGCCGTTCAGGACCCACGACAGCATCGAGATCGAGGCGCCCGGGAACGAGCGCGCGATGTCCGGGAACGCGATGTTCACGATCGTCGCGTCGATGAAGGCGACCGCGCCGCCCAGCGATGCGATCGCGAGCACCGTCCGAGGTGACGTTCTGCCCCGCACCCGGCGACGCGGGGTCGGCCAGACGGGTCCGGCGTGCCCGCGCCGGCCTGGCCGCGCCCGGCGGGCGGCGCGGACCAGGGTGTCACGCTGGACCTGCTGGCGCAGGTTGGCCACACGGGCCTGGGCCAGCTGGCGGCTGATGGCGGGGTGCATCGCGGTCTCCTCGGTATGGTTTGGCGGGCGTTGTCTTCCGAGGTTGCGGCCGATCGACATCTGGCTCCCCGTCAGCGGCTTCGCCTGGCCAGTGGCAGTCCATGGCGAACGCGTTGCCCCGTGGTGTCAGTGGTATCCGGCGGCGCGGCGCTGTCGCTTCGCCCGTCCGGGCCAGATTCACGCGGCCGCGGCAGATGGCCCGATCGGGCCAGGCTTACACCAGCCCGGTGCGCACGCCCCAGGCCGCGGCCGCCGCGCGGGAGGAAAGGCCGAGCTTGCGCAGGATGTTGGCCAGGTGCCGGTGGACGGTGTGCTCACTCAGCACCAGCCGCCGGGCGATGTCCGGGTTGCTCAATCCCTGCGCGACGAGCCTGAGCACGTCCAGCTCGCGGGCCGTCAGCACCGTCACAGCCTCACCTGATGCGGCGTCCGGGTCGCGCATCAGTGCACCCGCACGTCCTGCCTGCGTCCCCTGCAGCGCTTGGTGAGCCGCGCGCGCCAGGTCCAGGGTGCGGCCCGCAGCGTATTCGGCTTCGAAGGCCTCGGCGCCCATCGCGGCGCGCAGCCGCTGACGGTCCAGGTCGGCCAGTCGGCCTTCCAGCGGCTCGAGGGCATAGCCCAGATCCGCCAGGGCCTGGTCGGCGGCGCCGTGCAGCCGGGCCGGCCAGCCCGGGTCGGCGCCACCCCGGACGGCAAGGGCCAGGCCGAGCAGCGCGTAGGCCATATTCACCTTCATCCCCATGCGCCTGGCCCGGTCGAGTGATTCCGCGAACAAGACCCTGGCCGCGGCCGGTGAGCCGCCGAGGTACTCGGCCAAGCCGAGGTTGAAGGTCTGGTACATGATGCCGTCGCGGTCGTTGAGCGCGCGGGCGATGTCCAGCGACTCGGCCAGGTGGCCGCGGGCGGCGTCCAGGTCGCCCGCCGACAGCTCGAAGTTGCCGAGGTTACCGAGCATCTGCCCGAGCTGGATCCGGTCACCGGCCTGGCGGGAGGGTCGCAGGGACTCGCCCGCATCGCGGACCGCGCCCGCAGAATCCCCATCGGCGTAAGTGGCGTATGACCGGGCGGTAAGCAGGCGGGCGGTCAGGTGGGGCTCCCCGAGGCAGCGGGCCAGGCCCAGGCCCCGCTCGATGAGCGGCAGCGCGGCGCCGGGATGCCCTAGGCGCACCAGGACCCAGGCACGTATTTGCAATAGGTCGGCGATCAGGTAGTTGTCCCCGGCGGCGCGGGCAATGGCTAGCGCCTCCTGGCAGTAGTCCGCGGCGGTCGCGTAGCCGCCGGTCTGCCCTAGGAGGTGGGCCGCGGCGGCCAGCGCCCGGGCGCGCGGCAGCGTCGTCCCCTGGGCGGCCGGCGCGTCCAGGAGAGCCTGCAGCACGTCGGCTCCTTCGGCGGCGTGCCCGCGGGCCTTCCAGTACATCCGCAGGGAGGCGGCCAGCCGCAGCCCCGGCTCGGGGTCGGGCTGGGTCTGGCTGAACGCGATTGCGGCCCGCAGGTTGCCCAGCTCGGCATCGAGCCGGTCCAGCCACTCGGCCTGGCCGGCGGCCACCAGATGCGGTGCGGCCGCCTCGGCCAGGGCCAGGTAGTAATCGCGGTGCGCGATCCGGGCGGCGTCAGCCGCCGCCGGGCCCAGTGCGGCCAGCTGCCCGGCCGCGTACTGCCGGACGGTTTCCAGCAGCCGGTACCGGCCCGGCCCGGCCCCGGTGTCACCGAATTGCACCAGGCTCTTGTCCACCAGCGCGCCCAGATGCCCCAAGACCTCCCCGGCGGGCGCTTCCGGGTCCGCGGCGACCGCCTCGGCGCCGGCCAGGCCGAACCCCCCGGCGAAGGTCGACAGGCGGGCCAGCACCGCCCGCTCCGGGCTGGTCAGCAGCTCCCAGGACCAGTCCACCATGGCCCGCAGCGTCCGCTGCCGCGGCAGCGCCGCCCGCGATCCGCCGGTCAGCAGCACGAACCGCTCATCCAGCCGGGCCTCCAGCTCGCCCGGCGGCATCACCCGCAGCCGGCCCGCGGCCAGCTCGATGGCCAGCGGGATGCCATCCAGCCGCCGGCAGATCCGCCCCACCACCGCGGCAGTCTGCTCATCCTGGGCCAGCGGCACCCCCTGCGCCGCGGCCCGGTCCCCGAGCAGCCGCGCCGCCTCGCTGGCCCGGATCGCCCCGGCGTCATCCCCGTCGGCCGGGACCGCCATTGACGGCACCCGGTACACGTACTCTCCGCCGATGGCCAGCGGCTCCCGGCTGGTGGCCAGCAGCGCCAGGTTCGGGCAGCCCCGCAGCAGCGCATCGGCCAGCTTGGCGCACGCCCCGATCACGTGCTCGCAGTTGTCCAGCAGCACCAGCAGGCTCCGCCCGCCCACCGCCTCGGCCACCGTGTCCACGACCGGGCGGCCCGGCTCCTGGCGGACGCCCAGCACATCAGCCACCGTGAGCGCCACCAGGTCCGGATCGCGCAGCGGGGCCAGATCGGCGAACCACACCCCGTCTCCGGCGCCGTCCAGCAGCCCGGCCGCTACCTGCAGCCCCAGCCGGGTCTTGCCCGCCCCGCCAGTCCCGGTCAGCGTGACCAGCCGCGACCCGCCCACCAGGGCGCGCACCGCGGCCAGCTCGGCCTCCCGGCCGACGAAACTCGACACCTGCGCCGGCAAGTTGGTCAGCAGCCCCCGGTTATCCGCCATGCCCGGCCAGGCCCGCCCGGAGCCGCCGGTGATGACCGGCCAGCACCCCCGCATACGCATTCCCCGGCCGCCCCGCCATCGTGGCCGAACCCTCGATGTCCGCGAACAAGAACGTCAGCGTCTGCGTGGCCACCAGCCCAAGGCCCCTCATCGAGATTGACGCCAACCGCACCGGCCAGAAGCCCACCGGCCCTCAACCCCGCGGCCACACCATCATACGCCCGCCGCCGCTCGCGAGAATGATCGCCGAGATCACGAAAGAGCATGCAAGAGCCAACGCGGGATCCTCGCCGCAGGCGAGCGAAGGCTGGAACCGGCCACAGTGCTCGCTGCGGGGCTACCCTGCAGGCAAGGCAGCCACAGGTCCAGCGGCCGGGTCCTGGCGGCGCACCCGCCGGTACCATCCGTGGAGATGGATGGTTTCCGGCGAACCGCCGCGGCCCAGGTGGGTACCGCCGGGAGGGGGCCGCCGATGTCAGCCACGCCGACTGGGATCCGGTGCAGCGTGCCTGCCGCGGGGCCCGCCCACTACACGGAAGGTTCGCCGCGTAAGGTACCCGTAAAAGAATCTACTTTGTCGTCGCGGTAGCCCAGGGACGGGTGAAGCCCACCGGATCCCGGTCGGTGTAGCTGGCCACGCGGATCGGGAACCCGGTCGCGTACGCCTCGATCATCTTCCCGTTCCCGATCACCAGGCCGACGTGACCCGGAGACGTCCGGGTGCCGTCCGCGCCGACGAAGAACACCAGGTCACCCGGCTCCACCTGGGAGGCCTTGACCCGCGGCTCAGTGGCCCATTGCTGCTCCGAGGTCCGTGCGATGCTGATCCCGGCCGCCCGGTAGGCCATCATCACCAGGCCGGAGCAGTCGAAGGCGTCCGGACCGGTGCCTCCGAACAGATACGGCTTGCCGAGTTGCTGCTCCGCGAAGGCGATGGCGGTGGCCACGGCCTGGCTGGGGGCGTTGATCGTGAGCACGTCCCCGGCCGTGGTGGTGCAGCCGGTGGCCGAGTTGCCCGATGGCATATTGGCGGATACCACCGAGTAGTTGCCGCCCGCGTAGACGCCCGCGTAGTAGAGCACGCTCTGGACGTAGGACTGCAGGTGGTTATAGGCGAAAATGGCTGCTGCGGGGCTGGTCTGCACCTGGAACTCAAGCAGGTACTTCGCCGCACCCGCGATCGCGTCCGCGGGGTCATAGACGCTCGCGTC
>JASHYW010000141.1 GCA_030042885.1 Streptosporangiaceae bacterium
GTCGAGCTCGAATACGGCAAGGTCGTCCGGGACCAGTCACGCGGGGTGTACGGCCAGGCCTACTGACCTGCGAGGGCTGTTCAGATAGCGGCTGGCGAGCATGGGCCGCGGGCCCATGCGAGCGGTCGCTGCAGGTCAGCTGCGCGAACCGTCGCGCGGATCCTGAATAGCCCGAACAATTGAATAAGGCAGGGCCATCGCCACGCCGCGGCCCGGCCCCTCCATACCTAGGACTACAAGGGATCAGCCAGTATGCGTTCACAGTTCGTCTTCCAGGAGATCTGGATCGGGCTGCGCCGGAATCTCACGATGACGATGGCGCTCATCGTGGTCGTGGCCATCAGCCTTTCCCTGCTCGGCACCGGTCTGCTGTTCGTCAAGCAGGTGGACAGGACGCGAACCTACTGGCAGGGGAAGGTCGAGCTGTCGATCTACCTGTGCATCAAGACCAGCCCGGAACCGCAGTGCCAGCAGAACGGGCCCGCCACCGATGCGGAACGGGCCCAGTTGCACGCCCAGCTCGTCTCCATGCCGCAGGTCCAGGCCGTGTACTACGTGTCACAGCAGCAGGCCTACTCCGAATTCAGGCAGTACTTCTCGAACGAGCCAGCCCTGGTCCAGGACACCCAGGAGGGCGACATTCCCGACTCGTTCGAGGTGAAGCTCAAGAACCCCGAGGCCGACTACAACATCGTGGCGAGCGCGGTCACCGGCGCCGCCGGGGTGGAAACCGTGGTCGACGAGATGACGATCCTGGACAAGTTCTACCGGCTGCTGGATGGCGCGCGGAACGCGGTCGTCATCATCGCCCTGATCCTGATCGTGGCGGCGGTCCTGCTGGTGGCCAATACGATCAGGCTTTCCGCGTTCAACCGGCGCAGGGAAACCGCGATCATGCGCCTGGTCGGCGCGTCGAACTTCTACATCCAGCTGCCCTTCCTGCTGGAGGGGACGATCGCCGGGCTGATCGGCTGGGTCATCGCCGCCGGGCTCCTGGTCGCCGTCAAGTCGCTGATGCTGGATAGCCTGGAGCAGTACTTCTCCTTCAACGTGGGTCTGTCGGCCGGCGACCTGATCGAGGTCATCTTGTTCTCGATGGTCGTCGGGGTGCTGCTGTGCAGTGTGACGTCGTTCCTGACGCTGCGCCGCTACCTGCGGGTCTGAAGGGGCCAGGCGTGAAGACGGGAGGCACGTGGCTCGGGAGCAAGGGCGGAAGGTCATCGCCCGGAACCGGCGTGCGTTTCACGATTACCACATCGAGGACACCTACGAGGCGGGCCTGGTCCTGACCGGCACCGAGGTGAAGTCGCTGCGGGCCGGCCGCGCGTCCCTCGCGGAGGGCTTCGCGCAGATCACCGACGGGGAGGTGTGGCTGCACAACGTGCACATCCCCGAGTACGTCCAGGGCACCTGGACCAACCACCCCCCGCGGCGGATCAGGAAGCTCCTGCTGCACCGCAAGGAGATCGATCGCCTGGCCAGCAAGACCGCCGAGCAGGGCCTGACCCTGGTCCCGCTGTCGCTGTACTTCAAGGACGGACACGCCAAGGTGGAGCTGGCGCTGGCCCGGGGCAAACGGACCTACGATAAGCGCCAGGACCTAGCACGACGCGACGCGGCCAGAGAGATTGACCGGGCGCTGAAACGGCGAAGGTGACGGGCGGATCGTGTCCATACCTGCGAGCGAGCGCGGCGGCCAATCCAGGCCACCAGGCCCGGTCGGGCCCGTCGGCCGCGGTGCCGCCCCCGGCCGGCGGGCCGCGCCAGCGACCCGGCAGGCCAAACGGTCCCGGATCGCCGCGCTGGCCGTCGCAGCGATCGGGGTGCTGGTCATCGGCCTGGCGGCTGGATTCGGCTCGGAGCCTTCCGCCGAGCCGACCGCCCAGGCGTTCCTGCTCGACTGGCAGCAACAGCATTACGACGCGGCAGGGGCGCTGACCACGGCCTCGCCGGGCACGGCAGCCGCCGGGCTGGCGGCAGCCTTGGCCCAGCTCGACGCCACCCAGATGTTTCTCGCCATGAACTCGGTCACCCAGCACGGCGCCACCGCGGAAGCGTCGTTCACGGCCTCGGTCGATCTCGCCCAGGAGGGGCGGGTCTGGACCTACACGGGCCGGTTCGGGCTGCGCCGGGCCGACGGCGGCTGGAAGGTGGAGTGGGCTCCCAGCGTGGTGCACCCGGCCCTGACCCAGGGCGAACGGCTCGCCGTGGTGACCCAGTTCCCGAGCCGCGCCCCGGTGCTCGACTCCGCGGGCCAGCCGCTGGAAGTCCCGGGCCCGGTGTACGTGCTGGGCGTGTGGCCCGGCCGCCTGGCCGCCCCGGCGATAACGGCCCGGGCCTTCGCGAACGTGACCGGGCTGGAGGTCGCGCAGGTACTCGGCCAGATCACCGCCGCCCCGCCGGACCAGTTCCTCAGGCTCGCCTCGCTCGATCCGGCCACCTACGCCAGCCTGCGATCCCGGTTGCGTGGCGTGCGCGGCCTGGTAGTTCAGCAAGTCCGGGAGAGGCTGTTCCAGGCCGAGGCCAGCGGACTGGTGGGCGAGGTCGGCAGCGAGGTCAGCCCGGTCCTGCGCGCCGACGGCGCGTTCTACCTCCCGGGTACCACGATCGGGCTGTCCGGGCTGGAGCAGACGTACCAGCGTGAACTCCTCGGTACCCCGACGACCGAGGTCGTGACGGTGAACCCGGCGGGGGTCCCGGCCAGCGTACTCGCCCGGTGGCCGGGCGCGGCCGGCACTCCGGTGCGCACCACGATCAACTCCGCGGTGCAGCGGGCTGCACTGGCCGCTCTGGACCAGGGCTCGGCGTCAGGCGAGATCGTCGCGGTCCAGGCGTCGACCGGACAGGTCCTGGCCGTGGCACAGCGCCGGCCGTCCGGCTCGCTGACCGCGGCGGGCCCGCTTGACGCCAAGCTGATACCAGGGACGGCGTTCACGATCGTCTCGGCCGCCGCGCTGCTCGGGACCGGGCTGAAGGTGTTCACGCCAATCTCATGCGAGAACTCCTT
>JASHYW010000142.1 GCA_030042885.1 Streptosporangiaceae bacterium
TCCTCGGCGCGGGCATCGACGTGGTGACCTCGCTCAATGTCCAGCATCTGGAGAGCCTGAACGACGCAGTGGAAGCGATCACCTCCGTCGGCCAGCGCGAGACCGTGCCGGACGCCGTGATCGCCGCGGCCGACCGGGTGGACTTCATCGACGTTCCCCCCGCGGCGTCGCCCTGCTAGGCGGGTTCCGCCCGGCCCTGCTGGCCACCGCCACCGGGGTGCTGGCGGCCGATTTCCTCTACACCCAGCCGTTCTACAGCCTGCGCGTCACCCACCTGGTCGACGTGGTCGGCCTGATCACCTTCGTCATCGTCGCCGCGGCGGTCGGCGGGCTGGTCGACCGGCTCACCCGCCAGGGCGTGCTGGCGGCCAGAGCGAAGGCCGAGGCCGAGGACCTGGCCCGGCTGGCTGCCGACACCCTGATCGCCCCCCGCCCGCTGGAGCAGGCCATCGCCTCGATCCGGGACATATTCGACCTGGACGCGGTGGCCGTGCTGCGCCGCGACGGCACGGCCTGGCAGGTCGAGGCCACCGCAGGCAAGACCCGGCTGACCCACCCGGACCAGGCCGGATACAGCGCCGAACTCACCCACGACCGCGTCCTGGCCCTGTCCGGTGCCCGGCTCACCAGCCAGGACGCCGCCCTCCTGGGCGTCTTCCTGGCCCAGCTGCGGATCCGCCGGGAACAGGTGATCCTCGGCGCCCTCAAGGCTGACGAGCCGAAGCGCCCGGCATGACCGGCAATCCGGGCCCGGGAGGCTGAGGATGCTCGATGTGGTGTTCGTGGCCGCGATGGTCCTGCTGACCGCGGTGGCCGCCGTGCTGGTGGCCGGCTGTGACCTGGACAGGGGAATAAGTCCTCCCGGTTCCCGTCGGACGTCCGATGGTCGCTCTTGGTTGCGGTCTATGCGTGGGCCAGACCCAGCCGTCCGCCGCTGCCGGCCCTGAACGATCCGTATGCCTTCTGAGCTGCGGAACCGGTCCAGCAGACGGGGCTTGCGCTGATGCTAGGGCAGCGACCCGCTGCGGCGGCGAATTGACGAGGACTCCACGTGTGAGGCGCAATTGTGGCCATGAGTGTGGAGCCGTTGCCGACCGTCCGCGATCATCTATCGGAGTTCGATGACCGGGTGGAACACCAGCATGAGCGGATCGTGCTGACCCGCAACGGCCACGCGGCAGCCGTGCTGATCAGCCCGGAGGATCTCGCGCAGATGGAGGAGTCCATCGATGTCCTCAGCGACCCGCAAGCACTGGCTGACATTCGCGAAGCCGACCAGGCCTGCGCCCGTGGCGACGTCATCCGCGGGGTGGAGGCCGTGCGTCGGCTGCGCCAGTGAGCGAGCAGGGCGCCTGCGAACTCGTCCTTACTCCGCCTGCGAAGCCGGCACTGACCGGGAAACTGCCTGAGGCGGTTGCGGCGGCTGTCATCGAGTTCCTGACCACTAATTGATCCAGCAGCCGACCCGGGCTGGCAAGCCGCTGCGCGATGACCTGGCCGGGGTGTGGTCGGCGCGTCGGGGTACTTACCGGGTCCTGTACCGCATCCGGGAAGACCTCCATGAAGTCATCGTCCTGTGCATCGAGCACCGCCGCGATGCCTATCGGCCGCTGTAGGCAAGACAGCACGTACTCGCGAAAACGGCGTGTCTGTGTTCGGGCAGGTCAGCCGGTTTCCGGACGGCGTCCGTGGCTGTCCGTGCAAAGGGTCATCGGAAACGCCCACGTTTACGGACATACGGCGGACAGCGTCGGGTCACGGGCCGTGACCTCGCAGTGTTTACGCAGGCCAGAGGCATGCAACGAGGCAGGGAGGATAGGTCTGCAAAACCCGTCGGCTTCGCCTGCCCAGGTTCGAACCCTGGACCTGCCACCATAAGAAACACCAGCTCAGCGACGCCCCGGCGTCCCTGACTCGTATCCGGGGCATGCAGCCAGATGCCACCAGAAGCGGCCCGATGCCGCGCGTCGTGGGATTGCACGTGGGAGGGTCTTCCGTTCGCTGGCAGCTGTCGGTGATGGGCGGCGAGTCGCGGACGTTTTTGTCGGTGGCGTGCGGCACGATGTGGTGGTGGTTAGCGGAGCCCCCCAGCCGGCGCGTGGCCAGGGCGAGCCACAACCATTCGCGCACCTGACCGCGCCGAACGCCGCCCTCTACCGGAGCCTGCTGTGTACCTTCGCGCGGGCGAAGGAGCGCTTCATCGTGCACCTGCGGCCGGAGGACGTCGCGGCTGAGCTCCGGATCGACGCCGACGAGCAGCTCACGGCCGCACTGGAGCAGCTAGTCCTCTGGGGGAACCTGCGTGCCGACGCCGACACCAGCCGCGTCACCACCGTCGAGGACTTTCACCGTAAGCGGTCGCTGTACCAGCTGACCGCCGCCGGGCAGGCGGCCGAGCAGGCAATCGCGTTCTACGAGGAGGCGATCGGGCGGCGCGGGCAGCTCCAGTCGGTCGCCCTGGCCGACATCGCCGAGCAGCTCCAGTCGCTCAAACGACTCGCCGCGGACCCCGATCCCGACCCGGCCAAGGTCCATCTGCTCCTGCTGTCGGTGGCGGAGCGGTTCTCCTCCCTGGCAGACAACGCGCAGGCGTTCATGTCCGCGTTGCGGCGCGCGATCGACTTCTCCGACGGGGACGTCGACGGCTTCCTCGCGTACAAGGAACGGCTGATCGACTACATCAACAGGTTCATCGCGGACCTGGC
This sequence comes from Streptosporangiaceae bacterium, assembly GCA_030042885.1. The sequence continues at coordinate 2,706 of JASHYW010000142.1, forward strand.
CAACTCTGGCGCCCAGGTCGCAGTCCTCCTCGGCGAGCTCGAAGACAAAGGTCACGAGCGGCTGCTGGAACTCGCCGCGCGCCGGGAGGCGGCCGATGCGGTGCCCGAGGGCGCCGACGCCGCCGAATCCCTGGCCAGGGCGGGAAAACAAGCCCTCGATGCCTGGCGGAACCGGTGGCGCGGGCTGGATGACTGGTTCACGTCGCGGGACGCGGGGCACCCGTCGCAGGCCCGGCTGCTGCGGCAGGCGGCCGTGACCGCGATCAAGCAGCTCATCGACGCGGTGGGCCTGCTCAACGAGCGGCGCTCGGGACGGTCGGATCGCTCGGCGGACTTCCGCGTGCTCGCCCGGTGGTTCGCCGAGGCGCCTGACGACGAGGCCGCCCACCGCCTCTGGCGGGCGGCGTTCGGCCTATGCCCTGCCCGGCACCTGTCCGTGACCGGCGAATCCGCCGACGCCTGGCGCGACCTTCCCGCCGGAACGACATGGCGAGACGCGCCGCCCATCCGCATCTCGCCGCAGCTGCGGAAGACCGGGACCTACGAGCGGCGCGGCCAGCCCAATCAGGTGCGGGACAGGTCGGCGGATCGGGAGTCCCTGCGCATGCAGGCAGAACGCGAGGCTGCCGAAACCGCTGCAGCCCGGCGGTGCCTCCGCACCACCGGGCCAACGCTGCTGTCCGAGCTCGACGTGCTGGACCCGCGGGCGTTCCGGCTGTTCCTGGCGCTGCTCGGCGACGCGCTGGCGGCCCGCATGCCCGGTGAGGCCGAAGTGAAGACCGTGACGAGCGACGGCACGCTGGAGGTGCGGCTCTCGCTGGTCCCGGACGGCGGGACGGCCACCATCCGCGCCGCCGACGGCCTGCTCACCGGCCCTGAGCACGTCATCGAGATCACCGAAGTGACGGCATCATGATCCCGGCCGAGGAACAGGCGCAGCGAAGGGCCGCGCTGCGCGCGCTACTCGCCAAGCCGTTGCTGGTCGCCGACACCGACGGCGAGACGCTCGTCCTGGTCCGGAGGCACCTGCCCGAGCTGCGCGAGTGGCTGAACCGCGAGACCGGATGGCGTCTCGTCGCCGATTCCGGGACGGCGCGGCTGTTCAAGACCGCCCCGGAGCTGTCCGATGCGTCCCATCCGGCACGCGGAAACCACAAGGAGCCGTTCGGCCGCCGCCGGTACGTTACCTTGTGCCTCGCTCTGTCGGTACTCGCCCGCGCCGACGCGCAGACCACGCTCGGCGGCCTCGCCGACGACGTGCTGACCGCCGCCGCCGAACCGGAGCTGGCCGCGACGGGGTTCACCTTGACCTTGGACAACCGCTCGGACCGGTCCGACCTGGTTGCGGTGGTCCGGCTGCTGCTCGGCTGGGGAGTGCTGAGCCGGGTCGCCGGTGACGAGGACGCCTACCTGTCGGCCGGCACCGACGTGCTGTATGACGTGCGCCGGCCGGTCCTGGGCGTGCTGCTGTCGGGTAGCCGGGGACCCTCCGTCGTTACCGCCCCGGCCTTCGGGGAGCGGCTCGCCGAGCTGACCGCGGAACCGGTCGCCGAGAGCGACGAACTCCGCAACCAGGCGCTGCGCAGGCGGCTCACGCGGCGGCTGCTGGAGAACCCGGTCGTGTACTACGACGAGCTCTGCGAGGACGAACGCGCGTACCTGCTGTCCCAGCGGCACGCGATTACCCGGCGGATAGCGGACGCCACCGGGCTGATCGCCGAGATGCGCGCCGAGGGGATCGCCATGGTGGACCCCGAGGACGAGCTGACCGACGTGCGGATGCCCGAGCAGCGTACCGACGGGCACGTCACGCTGCTTGTCGCGGAGTACCTCGCCCGCCGTGAACAGGCCGCGCTCGACGAGCTGCACGCCTTCGTCCGGCGCGCCGCCGCCGGGCATCAGGGGTACTGGCGCAAGGGCGTGACCGAGCCGGGTGCGGAAACGGAACTGCTCGCCACCGTGCTGGAGAAGCTGACCGCACTGCGGCTGGTCGCCGTCGATGGAGCGTATGTCCGCAGCCGTCCGGCGATCGCGCGTTTCGCGCTGGACGAGCCCACCATCCGCCAGGCGGAACGAGCCGAGACGAGAAAGGGGACCGCCGATGCTGCCAGTGCCCTGTTCTGAGCGGTGGAAGCCGCTGCGTGCCGGCCTGGTCGACATGTTCTACTACGACGCCGAGGAGTTCTGGTTCCACGACGGCCGCCTCCTGCTGCGTGGCAATAACGGGACCGGCAAGTCCAAGGTGCTCGCGCTGACGCTGCCGTTCCTGCTGGACGGGGAACTCGCGCCGCACCGGGTGGAGCCGGACGGCGACCGGCAGAAGAAGATGGAGTGGAACCTGCTGCTCGGCGGCAAGCATCCCAACCCGGAACGCCTCGGGTACACCTGGCTCGAGTTCGGCCGCCGCGCCGCCGACGGGACCGCCGAGTTCCGGACCATAGGCTGCGGGCTGAAAGCCGTCGCCGGCCGTGGCATCGCCCGCCACTGGTTCTTCGTCACGACCCGGCGGGTGGGCGGTGACCTGCACCTGCTGCCATCCAGCCGGGTTCCGCTCTCCCGGGAGAAGCTTCGCGAGGAGATCGGCGGGCATGGGCTGGTGTACGACCGGGCCGCCGACTACCGCCGTGCGGTGGACGAAGCCCTGTTCGGGCTCGGTGAGCACCGCTACGAGGTGCTGATCAACCTGCTGATCCAGCTCCGGCAGCCGCAGCTGTCCAAGAAACCCGACGAGAAGCTGCTGTCCCGCGCGCTGACCGAAGCGCTGCCCCCGCTCAGCCCGGGCCTGGTGACGACGGTAGCCGAGGCGTTCCGGGGCCTGGACGAGGAACGCGACGCGCTGCGGGCCCTGGCGGAGGCCCGCGGCGCCGCGAACGAGTTCCTGCACCACTACAGCCGGTACGCGATCATTGCGGCCAAGCGCAAGGCTGCCGGGCCGCGGCAGGCGCAGAGCCGGTACGAGCAGCTCGGCAGGGACCTGGCCGCGGCCGAGGAGGCGTTCGCCGCCGCGGACGCGCAGCTGCAGGCAGCACACAGCGAACTGGACGAGCTCGAGCAGCGGCGGACCCAGCTCGAGGCGCGGCGCGAGGCACTGCAGCAAGACCCGGCGATGCGGGACGCCGAGCGGCTCGAGCAGATGCGCGGCGAGGCGCGGCGCCGGGACGAGACGGCGCGCATCAGGGAACAGGACCGTGACCGGCGGTCGGCCGAGGTGCATAAGCGTTCCCTGAAGGTCAGCGAGGCCACCCGCCGGGCCGAGACCGC
>JASHYW010000019.1 GCA_030042885.1 Streptosporangiaceae bacterium
GCGGCGGCGCCCATCATCGGGCGCTTGGCCCGGTCGCGGTCGCCGCCGCAGCCGAGCACGATGATCAGGCTCCCCCTGGTGACCGGCCGCAGCGAGCGCAGCACGGCCTCGACCGCGCCCGGCTTGTGCGAGTAGTCGACGAAGGCGGTGATGTCGAGGCCGGCGGCGGGTACCCGTTCCAGCCGGCCTGGCACGCCCGGGCAGGCGGCGATCCCGGCCACCGCGTCCTCCAGCCCGACGCCGGCCTCGACCAGGGCCACCACCGCGCCGAGCGCGTTGGCCACATTGAACGGCCCGGCCAGCAGGGACGACACGTCCGCCTCGACGCCGCCAGGCCCGATGAGGCGGAACGTGCTGCCGTCCACGCCGGACCGCACGTCGACCGCGCGCCAGTCCGCCTCCGGCCGTCCGGCCGCGGAGAACGTGGTGACCGGCACGACCTCCGACGAGGCGAGCCTGCGCCCGTACTTATCGTCGATGTTGACAACCCCGGTGACGGGTGGCATGAACAGCGAGGCCTTGGCCCGGAAGTAGTCCTCCAGGTCGGCGTGGAAGTCCAGGTGATCTTGCGACAGGTTGGTGAACACCGCCACGTCGAAGCTGGTGCCCGCCACCCGGCCGAGGGTCAGCGAGTGGCTCGACACCTCCATCGCGGCAGCGGTCACTCCGCGCTCGGCCATGACGGCGAACAGCGCCTGCAGATCGGGCGCCTCGGGGGTGGTCAGCGAGCTGGCCAGCCGGTCCGTGCCGATCCGGGTCTCCACTCCGCCGATCAGGCCGGTCAGGTGGCCGGCCGCGCGCAGCCCGGATTCCAGCAGGTAGGTCGTCGTGGTCTTGCCGCTGGTCCCGGTCACGCCGATGAGCCGCAGCCGGCTCGACGGGTTCCCGTACACCCAGCAGGCCACCTCGCCGAGCCTGGCCCGCGGGTCGGCGACCACGAAGACGGGCAAGCCGCTGGCCGCGGCGCGGGACCGCCCGTCCGGGTCGGTGAGGATGGCGACGGCTCCCGCGGCCGCCGCCCCGGCGCAGAACGCCGCGCCGTGCACCCGTGTCCCGGGCAGCGCCACGTACAGGTCGCCTGGCCTAATCCCGCGAGAGTCGAGCGTGATCCCGCACACGCACCCCAGTTCGTTCGGTGAAAATGAATTTTCTACCGACGCCAGCCGGACACCAAGCAGCGGGCCGAGATCGGACAGCGGCCGCGGCTGTGGGTGGGCGGGTCGGATCGCCACGGGCTGAGGGTACCTCCAATCACGGCGCGTTCAGGCGTATGTCCGGGGGCGTGGCCCCGTCCGGCGGAATCTGCAGCGTGGCCAGCGCGTCCTTCATCACCTGATAGAAGACCGGTCCGGCTACCTGGATGCCGAAGTAGCCCCCCTTGCGCGGGTTCTGCACGTTCACCGCGATGACGAGCTGCGGGTCGTTGCCGGGCGCCATGCCAATGTAGCTCGATCCATAGACGCACAGCGCGCATTGTCCGTTGGATTCCTGCGAGGTGCCGGTCTTGGCGGCGATCGCGTAGCCGGGGAAGATGCCCCAGGGCTCGCCGCCCTCAGCGTTGATGCCCGGCACCTGCTGGAGGATCTGCAGCAGCTCGTGTGCGGTCTTGGCCTGGATGACCCGGTGCGAGGGCGAGGGCGGGGCCGGGGTGTAGGTGCCCGCGGAATCGGTGGTGCCCTCGATCAGCGTGGGCTGGACCCGGACGCCGCCGTTCGCGATCGTGGCGTAGACCTCGGCCATCTGGAGCGCGGTCACCGCCACGCCCTGCCCGAACGACAGCGTGTACCTGGTGTCCGCCGCCCACTGCGACACCGGGGGCAGCAGGCCCTGGCTCTCCCCCGGCAGCCCGATGCCGGTCAGCTGGCCGAGGCCGAACGCCAGCAGGTAGTCGTACTGGACCTGCTCGGGGACGTGCCCGGCGACCTGGGACATGCCGATGTTGGACGAGTGCGCGATGATGCCCGCGATCGTGTACCGCTCGCCCGGCGACCATTCCGCGTCCTGGATGACCTGGCCGCCGCGGACGATCTCGTACGGGATGTTGTAGGCGCTCATCGGGGTCTGGCCGCCGCGCTCGAACGCGGCCGAGGCGGTGATGACCTTGGCCGTGGAGCCCGGCTGGAACACGTCCTGCACCGGGATGTCGGTGGCCTGGGCCGCGTTGGTGATGGTGGCCGGGTCGAACGTCGGCCACTGCGCCATGGCCAGCACGTGCCCGGTCTTCGGCTGGATGATGACCACCGTGCAGTTGCTGGCCTTGGTGTTGGCCACCTGGGCCGCGCAGGCCTGCTCGGCGTCGTACTGCAGCGCGGGGACGATGGTGAGCCGCAGGTCGCTGCCGTTCACCACCGGCTTGTCGTCGCTGCCGGCGAGCGGGATCTGCTGGCCGTTCGTGCCGATCTGGACCTGCTCGCGGCCGGCGCGGCCGGCCAGCAGCGTGTCGTCCTCCTCCTCGATGCCGGCCCCGCCGACCAGGATGCCCTGGCTGGTGGTGCCGGTGAAGCCGATGATGTTGGCGGTGGCCTCGCCGTCGGGATAGGACCGCGCGTAACTCGGGGTCAGGTAGATGCCGGGCAGGTTGAGGGCGGTGATCTGATTACCGGCCTGCGCGGCCACGTCCTCGGCCAGCACCACGTACTGCGGAGAGGAGGGGTGCTGGATGAGGGCGAGGATCTCCTCGGCCGTCATGCCGAGCGGCCCGGCGAGTGAGTCCGCGACCTGCTGCTGCTGGGCGGCGGGGATTTCCGGCGGGTCGGCGTATACCAGGTAGGTGGCCACGGTCATGGCCAGCACCTCCCCGTCGGCGCCTGTGATGCTGCCGCGCACCGCGGGCAGCACGATCGTGCGGTCCTTCTCCTGCGCGGCCAGCTGGCGGTAGCGGCCGGCCTCGAAGCCCTGCAGCTGGATCAGGCGCCCGGCGAACAGCGTCATCACGAAGATGATCGCGAGCAAGGTGATGCCGAGCCTGCGGATGGGGTCGCCGCGGGCGATCAGACGGTTCTTGTGCCTTCTGGGGTCTTTGGGCTTTTGGGGGCGGGGCCACGGCGGCTTGCGGTCGCGCGGCGGCTTGCGGTCAGGTGGCGGCTTGCGGTCAGGTGGCG
>JASHYW010000143.1 GCA_030042885.1 Streptosporangiaceae bacterium
CCTGGACCGCGGCTACGTGTTCAAGCGGGGTACCGCGCTGGTCCCCTCGTTCCTGGCCTTCGCCGTCGTCACCCTCCTGGAACGGCACTTCGGCCAGCTCGTCGACTACGAGTTCACGGCCCAGATGGAGGACGTCCTGGACGAGATCGCCCGGGGCGAGGCCGAGCGGGTGCCGTGGCTGCGCCGGTTCTACTTCGGCGCCGACGGCGACGACGGCCAGGAACGCGGGCTGAAGTCGCTGGTCGGCGACATCGGCGACATCGACGCGCGCGAGGTCAGCTCGTTCCCGCTGGCCGACTCCGACATCGTGGTCAGGGTGGGCCGGTACGGTCCCTACCTGGAACGCGGCGGCCAGAGGGTGAACGTGCCCGAGGACATGGCACCCGACGAGCTGACGGTCGAGAAAGCGGAAGAGCTCTTCAACCAGCCGAACGGCGACGTGGTGCTCGGCCCGGATCCCGCTACCGGCCAGGTGCTGGTGGCCAGGGCCGGGCGGTTCGGTCCCTACGTGACCGGGCAGCTGCCCGACGACGCGCCCGCCTCGGCCAAACCCAGGACCGCGTCGCTGCTGAAGACCATGTCGCTGGACACGGTCACGCTGGAGGACGCGCTGCGGCTGCTGAGCCTGCCCCGAGTGCTCGGCGAGCTGGACGGCGAGCAGGTCACCGTGCAGAACGGCCGGTACGGGCCGTACGTGAAGAAGGGCTCGGACAGCCGGTCGCTGGACTCCGAGGATCAGCTGTTCACGCTGACCCTCGCCGAGGCCAAGGAGATGTTCGCCCAGCCGAAGCCGCGCGGCCGCAACGGCCGCGCGGCCGCGCCGCCGCTGCGGGAGCTCGGCGAGGACCCCGCGACCGGCAGGCCGATGGTGATCAAGGACGGCAGGTTCGGCCCGTACGTGACCGACGGCGAGACCAACGCGTCGCTGCGCAAGGGCGACGATGTCGCATCAGTCACCATCGCCCGGGCCGCCGAGCTGCTGGCCGACCGGCGGGCCGCGCCGCCGTCGCCGCGCCGCCGGGCCAGCGCCGGCCGGGCCAGCACGACACGGAAGAAGGCTGGCACCACGGCCCGTTCGGCATCCAAGAGATCTTGATCTCGCCGATCGCGGCGCCAGTCGCACCCGGGGGCCGAGCTAAAATCACGATCAAGGACTAACCCGTTATACGACCAGCAGGGTCGATACGCTTACGCCGTGAACTTCCGCGCCGGACCAGGTCGGGACGGCGCCGGCCAGGGGGAACTCGGGGACGGCGCCGCCCGGCGTAATCGTGCCCGCGAGCCGGGCGTGCTGTCGATCAAGCCGTTCCGCCGGCTGTGGATCGCGCTGTCCCTGTCCAGCCTGGGCGACTGGCTGAGCATTCTCGCGCTCGTCTCGCTCGCGTCGTACCTGACCCAGAAGCACAGCGCGGGCCAGTCCGTCACCGCGGCGGCCGCGGCGCAGACCACGGCCGTCGGCCTGGTCTGGGTAGCCGCCCTGCTGCCGCCGCTGCTGCTGGGCCCGGTGGCCGGGGCGATCGCCGACCGGCTGGACCGGCGGCGGACGATGATCGTCGGGGATGTCCTGCGCGGGCTGCTCTACCTGTCGATCCCGCTCTTCCCTAACCTGATCTGGCTGCTCGTGGCCAAGTTCCTGGCCGGCGTGGTGTCGGTGTTCTGGAACCCGGCGACCGCCGCGTCGATTCCGAACCTGGTGCCCCCGGACAAGCTGGAGCGGGCCAACCAGTTCAGCCTGCTCGGCACGTACGGCACCGCGCCGCTGGCCGCGGGACTGTTCAGCGTGCTCGCCCTGATCAGCGAGGCCCTCGGCCGGGTGCTGCCGTTCTTCAAGACCAACCCGGTCTATCTGGCCCTGTACATCAACGCCGCGTCGTACGCGATCTCCGCGCTGACCGTCTGGTTCCTGACCGAGATACCCAAGCGGCAGGCGGCCAAGATATCCGTGGGGTCCACCGCGAAGTCCATCTGGGAGGGCTGGCGGTTCATCGGCAAGACCCCGGTGCTGCGCGGCCTGGCGACCGGCATGGTCGGGGCCTTCGTCGCGGCCGGCGTGGTGGTCGGGCTGGCCTACCCCTATATCAAGTTCACGCTGAAGGGCGGCAACGCCGGGTTCGGCGTGGTATTCGCCGCGATCTTCGTGGGCATCGCGCTCGGCATGCTGGTCGGCCCGCGTCTGCTCATGGGCTTCAGCCTGCGCAGGCTGTTCGGCCTGACGATCACGGCCGCGGCCGTGCCGCTGGCGCTCATCGGCCTGGTGCCGAACCTCATCATGGTCACGGTGTTCGTCGTCGTGCTCGGCGCGCTGTCCGGGATCGCGTACGCGACCGGCTTCACCATCGTCGGGCTCGAGGTCGATGACGACACCCGCGGCCGGGTCTTCGCCTTCTTCCAGTCGTCCATCCAGGTCATCCTGCTGACCGTCATCGCCGCCGTGGCGTTCCTGTCGGCCGCCTTCACCAAGCTGATCGCTGGTATCACCGGATCTGGCAATGTGAAGTTCGCGCACGTCGTCTACGCCTCGGTCGGGCAGAATGTGGTTATCCTGCTGGGCGCCGGGGTCGCGGCCGCGCTCGGCATGTGGTCTTACCGGCAGATGGACGACCGCAAGGGGGTACCGCTGCGGTCGGACCTGCTCGCGGCGATCAGGGGCGGGCCGTTCACGTCGGTGCCGCAGGCCGCGCACGTCAACGGCGGCGCCCCGCCCCCTTCGCCCGGGCTGCTGATCGCCTTCGAAGGCGGGGAGGGCTCGGGCAAGACCACGCAGGCGCGGCTGATCGCGATCTGGCTGCGTGAGCTCGGCTACGACGTGGAGACCACGCACGAGCCCGGCGCGACGAAGATCGGGATGCGGCTGCGCGCGCTGCTGCTCGACACCGCGCACACCGACATGGCGCCGCACGCCGAGGCGCTCATGTACGCCGCCGACCGCGCCCAGCACGTCGCCTCGGTCATCGCGCCCGCGCTTGACCGGGGCGCGATCGTCATCACCGACCGGTACGTGGACTCCTCGCTCGCCTACCAGGGCGCGGGACGGAA
>JASHYW010000020.1 GCA_030042885.1 Streptosporangiaceae bacterium
CTCCTCCTTGCTGACCGCCTTGACGTGCGCCTTGTCCGCGTGCTCCGGATCCAGGTTCTGGCTCCAGGCCACCACCTTCATGCCGAACGCCTGGCCGATCTCGGCCACCCGGTGGCCCTGGTGGCCGAGGCCGACGACGCCGAGCCGCTTGCCGTGCAGGTCGACGCCCACCGTCTGCTGCCAGCCGCCGCCAGCCGGCAGCGCGGTCCCGCCGGCCCGCCCGGCCGTCTTCATCCACCGGTCTTCCTCGGGTATGTGCCGGACCAGCGCGAGGATGAGCCCCCAGGTCAGTTCGGCCGTCGAGGTGGCGATGCCGCCGGTGCCGCACACGGTGACCCCGCGCGCGGCGGCCGCGGCCAGGTCGATCGACGCGTTCGCCATGCCCGTCGTGACCAGCAGCCGCAGCCGCGGAAGCCGGCCCAGCCGCTCGGCGTCGAACGCCGTCCGCTCCCGCATCGCCACCACGACGTCGAACGGCTCCAGGGCGCTGACCAGTGCCTCCGTCCGCTCGATGTGCTGGGCGAACACGTGGATCTCGGCTAGCTCACGCACCGCCGACCAGTCCGCGCTGGCCAGCGCGACCTGCTGGTAGTCATCGAGGATCGCGACCCGCATGGCCCGACCCTATCGCGGTCCGCGCCAAGGCTCGCGGCCTCACCGCCTTATAAGACCTTTTTGACCGAACGGTCCGCGGTGCGTCCCTCCCGCCGCGCTCCCGCGCCCGCTCGACACGCGCCCAGGATGTTTGGGACCGGGCAGGGTTCTCGCTACGTTTGTGACTATGGCGACCCGTGTCCGTAACGAATCTGGCCGTCAGCCGGCGCGCCCGGATCGCCGCGGGACATCGGCGAACTGGTCTGGCGGCCCCCAGCGCCGTCCGGCACGGGGCGGGCCGGCGCGGGGCACCACGTCCCGTTCGGGAAAGAAGGGGAACAAGGGCAGGAAGGGAAGGCCGGCCACGGCGCGAGGCCGTCCCGCCAGGACCCGTAACCCCGTCGCGATCATGGCCGGCTGGGTGGCCCGGACGCTCGCGGCGGCCTGGATGCTGGTCGCCGGGGCCGTGGGGTTCGTGGCCAGGTCGATCGGCCGGGGCGCGCGCGACCTGGACCCGCATCACCGCCGCGACGGCGTAGGCCTGCTCACCCTGGGCGTGGCCATCGTGCTCGCGGCCGCCCTGTGGGCGCGGATGGACAACGCGGTCGGACGGGCCATCATCAGGGTCGTCGTCGGGGCGTTCGGTTCGCTGGCCTGGCTGGCGCCGGTGCTGGCCGCGCTGCTGGCCTGGCGGTTTCTGCGGCATCCTGACCGCAACTCCCGTACGGTGCGCGCCGCCATCGGCTGGGCCGCGCTGCTGCTCGGCGCGGCCGGGCTGATCCACATCGCCAAGGGCACGCCGCATCCGTCGGCCGGCCCGGCGGCCATGCGCGCGGCGGGCGGCCTGGTCGGCTTCGCGGTGGCGGGCCCGCTGACCGCCGCGCTGACCCCGTGGGTGGCGGCGCCGCTGCTCGTGCTGCTGGCCGTGTTCGGCGTCCTGGTCATCACCGGCACTCCGCTGCACCGCATCCCGGACCGCGTGACCCAGCTGCGCGCGATGTTCGGGCACGCGGTGCCGCAGGCCGACGGTGACGGCTTGAAGATCGACGGGGACTATGAGCCCAGCACCGGGAGCCGGGCGCGCGGCCAGATCCCCCGGCCGCTCAGGCTCCGTCCGGCTCTCGAGCCCGGCGATCGGGTCAAGCCCTACGACACCCCCCTGCTCGAGCCGGGCCAGCGGCGGGTCGGCGGCGCGAAGACGGTCGCCGCAGCCGCAGGGGGCGACCACCCGGGCACCCGGCCCGGCGACGGCGAGGACGGCCTGCTGGAGGCGCTCGGCCTTGGGTCCGGGGCGCCCTCGGCAGCACACCAGGCCGGCACCCACGAGCCCGCCGCGGCCGCCACCGGGGTCACCGGGCCCAGGCCGGCCGACCCCCCGGGCCGCCCGGAGCAGCTCACGCTGACCGGCGCCGCGCTCGGCGGCTACACCCTGCCGCCCATGGCCCTGCTGCGGCCCGGTTCGGCGCCGAGGCAGCGGACCCGGGCTAACGACATCGTCGTCGAGGCGCTGTCCGAGGTCTTCGAGCAGTTCCAGGTGGACGCCCAGGTCACCGGGTTCAGCCGGGGCCCGACGGTGACCAGGTACGAGATCGAGCTCGGGCCCGCGGTCAAGGTGGAGCGCGTCACCTCGCTGAGCAAGAACATCGCCTACGCGGTCAAGAGCGCGGACGTGCGCATCGTCTCCCCGATCCCTGGCCGGTCCGCGATCGGGGTGGAGATCCCCAACGCGGACAAGGAGATCGTCAGCCTCGGCGACGTGCTCAAGTCGCAGGTGGCGATCGGCGACCACCACCCGATGGTGGTCGGGCTGGGCAAGGACGTCGAGGGCCGGGTGCTGGTCGCCAACCTGGCCAAGATGCCGCACATCCTGATAGCTGGAGCGACCGGCAGCGGAAAAAGCGTTTGCCTGAATTCCTTCATCAGCTCGATCCTGACCCGGGCCACGCCGGACGAGGTGCGGATGATCCTGATCGATCCGAAACGAGTAGAGCTGACCATCTACGACGGCATCCCGCACCTGATCACCCCGATCATCACCAGCCCGAAGAAGGCGGCTGAGGCCCTGGAATGGGTGGTCGGCGAGATGGAGCGCCGCTATGACGACCTGGCCGCCAGCGGGTTCCGGCACGTGGACGACTTCAACAAGGCGGTCAAGGGCGGGCGGCTGAGCCCGCCGCCCGCGAAGGGGGCTGGGGAGGTGGGTGGGGAGCGCGTGTACCTGCCCTACCCGTACCTGCTGGTCATCGTGGACGAGCTGTCGGACCTGATGATGGTGGCACCCCGCGACGTCGAGGACGCGGTGGTCCGGATCACCCAGCTGGCCCGGGCGGCGGGCATCCATCTGGTGGTGGCCACCCAGCGGCCGAGCGTGGACGTGGTGACCGGCCTGATCAAGGCCAACGTCCCGTCCCGGCTGGCCTTCTCCACCTCGTCCCTGGCCGATTCCCGGGTCATCCTCGACCAGCCGGGTGCGGAGAAACTGGTGGGGCAGGGCGACGCGCTGTTCCTGCCCATGGGGGCGTCCAAGCCGATCCGGCTGCAGAACGCGTTCGTGTCGGAGAAGGAGATCCGCGACATCGTCGCGCACTGCAAAAAGCAGGCCGAGCCCGATTACCGCGAGGATGTCGCCGCCGGGCCGGAGCGGACCAGGGAGATCGACGCGGACATCGGCGACGACCTGGAGCTGCTGGTCCAGGCGGCAGAGCTGATCATCACCACCCAGTTCGGTTCGACGTCAATGCTGCAGCGCAAGCTGCGGGTCGGTTTCGCCAAGGCCGGGCGGCTGATGGACCTGCTGGAGAGCCGGGGCATCGTCGGGCCGAGCGAGGGATCCAAGGCGCGCGACGTGCTGGTCCGGCCGGATGACCTGGACGACACGCTGATCTCCCTGCGCGGCGGCTGAGGCGGCGGCCGC
>JASHYW010000144.1 GCA_030042885.1 Streptosporangiaceae bacterium
AGACCCGGAAAAGCCGAGCGCCCGCTGGATGTGCGGCAGCGCGACGTTGACGATGGTCGCGTCCAGCACCACCATCAGCTGCGCGGCGGCCAGGACCAGCAGGGCCAGGCCCGGGCGCGGGCCGTCGGTGGCCACGCCGCCCGGCGCGGCCGCCCGCGCGGTTTCGGATCGTATTTCGGACATGACGGGTTCTCCCGGATGCGTGTTGGTTTCGCGGTGGCACGTTGATTTGCTGCCGGGGGCGCGGGGCTGATGTCCGCCTGGCGCCTCACATGGCGGGGACTGGCTTGGCTCCGGCTGCGGCGAGCGGCTCCAGGGCGCGGCGGGCGATCTCGGTGTCACCGTCGACGGTGGCGTGCCGCACGGCGTCGGTAGCGGTCGTCTGGCCGGTCAGGAGGCTGTAGAAGGTGTCGGCGGACATGGTGACCACCGCGTCGCCGTCCGGTGCGGGCCCGCGGCGGACGGTGAGCTGGCCGGCGTCGGAGCCGAGGTAGAAGGACTCCGGTCCGACCCGGAGCTCACACGTCTGCCCGCCGGGCAGTGCGGTCGGGCGGCCCGCGGCGGCCAGCATTGCCCAGGCGGGCTGGTGCGTGGCGTCCGGGGACGGTTCGGGTGCGTAGCGCAGGCCCCAGTCCAGCAGCTCTTTGAGTGCGGGCTGCAGCGCCCGGCCGGCGCCGGTCAGTTCATATATGGTCACGTCGGTCGGTGCCGGGAGGGTGCGCCGGGTGATGACGCCGGCAGCCTGCAGGTCCTTCAGGCGGGCGGCCAGGACGTTGCTGGGGATGCCCGGCAGGCCGGCGGAGAGGTCGCGGTAGCGGCGCGGGCCCAGGGTCAGCTCCCGCACCAGCAGGAGGCTCCACCGGTCGCCGACGATGTCCAGGGCTCTGGCGATGGCGCATGCCTGCTCGTAGTGCTTCATGAAAGCTACGGTATGCTTGCTTTTAACAAGTGTCAACTTCACTGATTATAGTGCCCCTGGGGCCAGGCGCCGCGGACGCTGAGGAGTGCTCTTGCCAGCGGGCTTGTGCTGGTGCCCGGCGGGCGGCAGGCCGGGTCCGGCGGCCCGCCGGGCTGCTGCTTGATCCAGGCATCCCGATACGTTCCCTTGCGCGGACGCAAGACCACCGCGCGGAGAAGCCCCGGCAGCCCGGCGCCGAGGTGGCCGCCGGGGATCCGCGCGAGATCGCGGACGTCGAGCCGGGCGCCGGTAACAACCGAGCCGTCGGCACCACTACGGCGTCCGGTTTCCCGGACAGCGATGCTCCGCTTGCGGGTTTCGGCAGGCGGGGGTGGTCAGCGTCCGCGGAATGGATTGCCGCTGCAGGCGGGCTACTGCCCGGCCTCCCCGCGGTAACTCTCGGGTCTTCTTGCGGAAGCGCTCGCAGGGCGCGATGCGCAGGCATGCGAGCCCTCTGGCCCGCCATAACCGGGCGATATGCGCGCAAACAACCGAACCAGCCATAAAGCCGACACAGGTGAATATTCGGCGATATGCGCGTCTCGTGCCTCGTTAGCCGTATAAGGCAATGACGGTGGGTGACGTCCGGGATTCCTGGATGGTTGTGCACGCGGCATGTGTCTGCGGCCGAGCGCTCCGACAGAACCGACCAGAACTTCCAAAGCGTCCGTGCGGAGGTCAGAACGTCAACGCCGTGACCAGCCTTATTGGGCAAAACCGCAGGAGCCTGGCTCCCCTTGTGGTTACAAGCGCTAGACAAGATTTCGAAAAATGGCGTGGGCCGTACTGGATTTGAACCAGTGACCTCTTCCGTGTCAGGGAATTCCGGAGTATCTGTCACCGTCGGACTGAGTCGAACTACGAGCCATTGACCTGCGAGAAGAATCTGATCGGGTCGTGCTACGTCTGAGGGCGGCTGAACACGTTGGCTCCCATTTCTGGCTCCCGCAGCGTTCGGAGCGCCGCATGCTGTTCCAGGCCGAGATCGTCACGGGCTGCTCGTCGCTCGATGCCGATCGGTCTGTGCTCCGGGCACAGCTGGCGAACCGGGTTCACAGATGCCGAGTCGGCAGGGGAGTGGCCACGCGCCTGGCGGCTGACAACCCGTAGACACGGAAGCGACGGGCGGGCTCGACGGATACGGATCTCTCAGGCGACCGCACATGCCGATGAGCGGATGGGTTCTGCACAGCGATCCGGCCAGCGCGGGATGCAGACCTGGTCCTCGCCGTTGCGCTCCGGTCAGCCCTTGCCCGTGGGCTTGCTCGTGGCAACCCACGCGAGCACCACCACGAGGACCTGCGCCGGTATCCGCGCCACGACGACGGCGGGTGGAATCCCAGCCTCCTCGACTCGAGGAAGCCTGGTCAGAGCACCTCGGTGTGTTCGTTGTCGGCCCCGTACTCGGTACGGCGCCGGGCGCCGGGCCGGTTGTGCCACGCCCCTGAGGTCTCCGTGTCCGGAACCACATAAGCTCGCGGGAATGCCGCGGATACGGATGCCCGGCCAGCGAGGAGATGCTCGATCGATGCACAAGATCACCGTCCAGTACTTCGACCCCGCCGACGGCGACGACTTCGAGACTGCCTACCGCGAGCGGCACGTGCCGCTCGTGCAAGCAGTC
>JASHYW010000145.1 GCA_030042885.1 Streptosporangiaceae bacterium
CGTGGTCCAGCCGGTCCAGCTGCACGCACAGCCGCACCAGGTCATCCAGCACGCCGATGTCCACCTCGCCGGTCACGACCGGAGTGAGGCTGGCGTCGCACGCCACCGCCCGGGCCGCATCCCCCTCCAGCCAGGCCGCCCCGTCGCCGCCGGCCACCGACGCGGCGGCCCGGGCCGCCGCCCACCTGGCCCGGACCGCGGTGATCCACTCCCCTTCCAGCGCCGAATCCTCGTCCAGCGCCCGCAGCTCGGCCAGCGAGACATGCACCCACGCCTTGACCGGCTGCCCGGCCCGCTCAGGCAGCAACCCACTGGCCACCAGCCGCCGCATCGCTTCCTGCAGCCCGTCGTGGTAGCGCTGCTCCCGGGTCCGGGTGTCCTCCGTCCCCATCGGCGCCGACAGCGACTCCAGCACAGCAGTCACCACCGCAGCGCACTCGGGGGTGAGGTCACCCGAGATGACCCCCGCGCCCTCGAACGTGGTCTCCACCCGCAGCGACCGGTCCTCGAACGTCTCGTCCGGGCCGTCGCCGGAAGTGTCGGGCAGGGACCGGGCGTACATCTCCGCGGCCAACTCGGCCAAGCCAGTCAGGTCCGCCCCGGCTCGTACCGCGGCGACCAAGATCGCATCCGCAGCGTCGCGGCAGTCCCTCGGGAGCTTGTCCGACCACTCGCACGTCGTCCGCGCATACGACTCCGACATCTGGCCCTCGGCTAGGACAGCGGCGACCCGCGGATGGGCGGCGGCGCGGCGGGCCCAGGCGGTGTGAGCGGTCGCGGCGCCCTTGGTGACCCGGGTCCGGTGGATCAGCCAGGACCGCGGGCTGTAGTCCGCGTCGGCCGAGTAGCCCTGACCCGAGATGAAGGCACCCAGGATCGAGGCCCGCGCCGCGGTGCTCATCGAGTTGACCTGCTCAAGGGCCTGCAGGCACTGCGCTTGCTCCTCGGCCGCCATCTGCGTCGCGTCCGCCGCGGTGAGGAACCCCAGCGCGGCGCGCAACATCCCCAGCGCTTCGGTGCTGCAGGCGGGAGGCGGGACGGCAGTACTCATCTCGGTGATCACCTCCTTCGGAATACTCGGGCCTCGGAATGGGTGTCGTTACCGTTCTCTCCGCTTCCTCTCTCCTTCGTCCGATTGCGGAAAGCAGATTTGGGTATCGGATCATTCTGTTGTTCGATTCTAACACCGGACAACGACATTTCTCGGAACAAATGGCGTGTCGTGGGGCCTTTTCGAAATTGTTAGCACTGGTTTAGGAGTGCTGCCAGTGGCGAGCGGGGAGAACTACGGCCCGTTCGGGATGATGATTCAGCGGAGGAGTTCGCGGGCGATCACCAGTTGCTGGATCTGGCTGGTGCCCTCGTAGATGCGGAACAGGCGGACGTCACGGTACAGCCGCTCGACCGGGATGCCGCGGATGTAGCCCGAGCCGCCGTGGATCTGGACCGCGCGGTCGGCGATCCGGCCGACGGCCTCGCTGGCGAAGTACTTGGCCGCGGACGGGGCGAGCCGCCGGTCGGTGCCGGAGTCGTACTGGACCGCGG
The DNA here is from genome assembly GCA_030042885.1 of Streptosporangiaceae bacterium. The sequence goes on from JASHYW010000145.1 coordinate 1,546, forward strand.
CGTCGAGGACCAGGGACCGGGCGGCCATGTACTCGGTCTGCGAGTCGGCCAGCATGGCCTGGACGAGCTGGTATTCGCCGATCCGGTGGCCACCCTGGGAGCGCTCCTTGGCGTAGGAGACGCTCTCGTCGATCAGCCTGGCCGCGACGCCCACGCAGAGGGCCGCGATGATCAGCCGGCCATGCGCGAGACTCCGCAGCGCAGTGGCGTAGCCGGCCTGGGGTTCCTCCCCCACGAGCGCGTCCGCGGGCACCCGGACCCCGGTGAAGGCGACATCGGCGGTCCAGGCGCCGGCCTGGCCCATCTTGTGATCGCGGGCCGCGACCGCCACCCCGTCGATGCGGGCGGGCACCACGAAGACCCCGATGCCCTTGCCAGGCGGCGCCTGCGGGTCGGTCCGAGCGAACACCATGAAGACGTCCGCCGCCGGGGCGTTGGTGATGTAGCGCTTGAGGCCGTCGATGACCCAGCCTCCGTCTTCCCGCCGCGCGGTGGTGACCAGCCGGCTCGGGTCCGAGCCCGCGTCCGGCTCGGTTAGGGCGAACGACGCGACCACCTCGCCCGAGGCCAGGCGCGGCAGCCACTGCTTGCGCTGCTGGTCGGTCCCGGCCAGGACGAGGACCTGGCCGGCGATCCCGTTGTTGGTGCCGAACAGCGACCGGAACGCCGGACAGGTGTAGCCGAGCTCGATGGTCAGTCGCACCTGCTGCTCGACCGACAGGCCGAGGCCGCCGTACTCCGTGGGCAGTGCGTAGCCGTACAGGCCCATCTCCCTGGCCTGTGCGATCAGCCGGGCGGGAATCTCGTCGGATTCGTCGATGCCGGCCTCGGCGGGCATCACCTCGCGCCGGATGAACCCGCGCAGCAGGTCGAGCAGCTGATCGAATTCGGTCTGGGTCACCATGAGCGCGACCCTAACCCGGCGGAGCCGACGGCGGAAGGGACCACGGGTCAGAGA
>JASHYW010000146.1 GCA_030042885.1 Streptosporangiaceae bacterium
TTGATCGGGTGGTCGATCGCCACCGACCGGTCGCCGGACGCCCGCAGTGACGGCCGTTCCCCGTCATCCCCCCATGACCAGGTGTTGCGGAACCAGGCGGTCGGCAGCACGTGGATGGTCTCGGCGTCCGGGCCCTTGTTGGTGAGCTGGATGGACATCAGCAGGTCATCCGGGGCGGCCTTGGCGTAATGCACCTCGGTGATCCAGTACCGGTCGTTGTCGAACGCGCCGGTGTCCAGCAGCTCATACTCCGGCTCATAACGGCTCCGGCTGGCGTTGACGTCGATCAGCTCCTGGTACGGATATGCGCCCTGCGGGTAGTGGTAGCGCCACCGGTTCCAGGCGTGGCTAGGGATGGCGTCCAGGTACCACCAGTACTCCTTGACGTCCTCACCGTGGTTGCCCTGCGGGCCGGTCAGCCCGAACGCCCGCTCCTTCAGGATCGGATCGCGCCCGTTCCACAGCGCCAGCGCCAGGCACAGCCGCTGTTCGATGTCGCAGAACCCGGCCAGGCCGTCCTCCCCCCACCGGTACGCCTGGGACCGCGCGTGATCGTGCGGCAGGTAGTCCCACGCGTTACCGTCGGCGCTGTAGTCCTCCCGGACCGTGCCCCACTGCCGCTCGCTGACGTAGGGCCCCCACCGGTACCAGTCCCCGGCCTGCCGTAGCCCGTCCTCCAGCCTTCCGAATCCCGCCACCCGATCACGTTCGGCGCCCATCATTGCTCCTTACCTACGCCCCTTAGCTACGTCGCCGCAGTGAATCGTCATCATCACGGGGGGTATCCTGCGCCGATCGCGGCGTGGAGCCCTGGCATGGGACCAGACACCGCGCTGGCGTCCAGCAAGGCAGTTGATTTGGCCCTTATGCCGTCGAAAACTGGCCGCTTGCAGATCGGCTGACTAATCAGCTCCTACTTCGCCCGAATCGCCGGAGTTCTTGCCCCGGCCCTTACTGCCACAGTCGATCTTCAGGCCTGTGGCCGCATCACCCCATCGGGATGAAATGACAGAGAACTGGTCGAAACGGGCGTGGTAGGAGTGCAGGCTTCGCTGCGGCCAAGACCGCCTGGTCAGTGGCCTGCGGGGGAAGGGATGGTCAACCGCACGTTCCGGCGTTGCGCCGGGCTGGCCGGAACTCGCGACGTCGCCCGGCTCGCCGTACCCGCCTGCTGTCCGCGCCCAGGACGCGCACAAGCCGTGGTTCGTGTACTTCTCCACCGGCTGCGCCCACGCCCCGTACCACCTCCCGCCGGAGTGGGCAGATAAGTACAAGGGCCGGTTCGACCGCGGCTGGGACGCGCTGCGGGAGGAGACATACGAACGTCAGAAGCGGCTGGGCGTGATCCCGGCCGACGCGAAGCTGACCCCCCGCAACGAGGCGTTCCCGGCCTGGGACCCCCTGCCGGAGGACCAGAAGCGGCTGTACGCACGGCAGATGGAGGTGTACGCCGGGTACTGCGAGAACGCCGACTGGAACGCCGGGCGGGTGATCGCCGCGGTCGAGGAGATGGGCGAGCTGGACAATACCGTGGTGATCTACATCTACGGCGATAACGGCGCCAGCATGGAAGGCACGATCACCGGGTCGTTCAACGAGCTCACCTTCCAGAACGGCATCCCGCTGACCCCCGAGCAGCAGCTCGCCCTGATCGACCAATACGGCGGGCTGGAGGTGTGGGGCAGCGACCTGGTCGCCCCGCACTACGCGGCAGCGTGGGGGTGGGCCGGGAACTGCCCGTTCCAGTGGGGCAAGCAGGTCGCCTCGCACCTGGGCGGCACCCGGCAGGGCATGGCCATCCGCTACCCGGCGCTGATCAAAGATTCCGGGGGGCTGCGCTCCCAGTTCACCCACTGCATCGACATCGGCCCGACCATCTTGGAGCTGGCCGGCCTGCCCGAGCCGACCCAGGTGGAGGGCATCGCGCAGACCCCGATGCACGGCACCAGCTTCCTGCCCACCTTCGCCGACCCGGTCGCCGCCGAGCGGCACACCCAGCAGTACTTTGAGATAGTCGGGTACCGGGCGATGTACAAGGACGGCTGGTGGCTGGCCCAGTCCGTGCCGCGGGTCCCGTGGGACGCGACCCCGGACACGATCAGGAGGCTGGCGCCCGGGGTGTGGCAGCCCGACGATGACCCGGCCGAGCTGTACTACCTGCCCGATGACTTCACCCAGGCCCATGACCTGGCAGCCGAGCATCCCGAGAAGGTCAGGGAACTGCAGGAGCTGTTCTGGGCCGAGGCGGAGAAGTACAAGGTGCTGCCGCTGCTAGCCGGGCTCAGCGTCTATTTCGGCATGCTGGCGCCGCTGCCGCCGCTGGCCGCCTACTCCTACTACGGCGACGTGCAGAATATCGCCTCGGGCATGATTCCCCGCATCTACGGCCACTCCTACACCATCACCGCCGACCTGGTCATCCCCGAAGGCGGCGCCGAGGGCGTGATCGTCGCCGAGGCCGACCACCTCGGCGGCTTCTCGCTGTTCGCCGAGGGCGGCAGGCTCAAGCACATCTACTCGGTGATGGGCGTCCAGGTCTACCGGCAGGAATCCGGCACTCCCCTGCCCGCCGGCGAGGTCACCGTCCGGCTGGAGTTCCACGCCGACCAGGCACGGCCGGGCACCGGCGGCGACGTGCGGCTGTTCGCCAACGGCAGCGAGATCGGCAAGGGCCGCATGGACCACACCGTGGGCTGGCGGTTCTCCGCCTACACGGGCATGGACATCGGCCGCGACAACGGCGGCGTCGTGGACCGACGCTACGCCGACCGGGCGCCGTTCCCGTTCACCGGAACCGTCAAGAAAGTGGTCTTCGACATCAAACCGCACCTGTCCGCCGATGACGAGCATGCCCTGCACGAATCGGCACACCATGGGCACGTCGCCCACGGCATAAGCGCGTAACATGCCCGCCGGGTCACAGCCAGCACCAGCCATCCCGCAACCCAGCACCCAGAATGGCCGCATCTGCACATCGCGGCTGAACGTACCCGGCAGGTACATCCGCCGCGCGCCAAGGCGGACCAGGAGCCACTGTAGCTCCGCGCGACGTCACATCCCGTGACCGTGATGGTCGTCCTCGGGGCCATCTTGACGGCCGCCAGCGGTCAGAATCAATGACATCGGCCCGCCAGGTCGTTCGTCCGCTTCGCAGCGGGGCCCATCTGGTCCGCGGCTCCGAGTCGGCAGGGATCACAGCCATGACGGAGAGCGGTGAAGAAAAAGCGTTAGCCGTTGATCATGATTTGGTGAGCAGATAAACGCGCCGTCAACACGTGTGCTTCTTGATGGATCATGCACGCAACTATGATGAACCGGCTAGCACCTTGAGCATGATCACAGCCCACCTCGTCGGCGCCTCGGAGCGGTTACGGCGCGCTAGAGACGTCGGCGTTCCCGCCGGTCCTCCCGGCGGCGCATCCCAGCAACCGACACAGGCGAGAGCGGCCGGCCGAGTGGGTCGATGAACAGCACACACGGGCCGCCCTGCGCTGGCAGGGTGCCTTCAAGGGTCTGGATGCGGTACCGCAGACCGTCTTCGGTGACGGCCGGATCGAAGATGACCACGACGGCTTCGTCCGGGGCGTCCGTCCCGGGCTCCCCCCAGGCAAGCACGGCGTTGGGCGGATCGACGGCGAAACTATCATCGCCGTCGGACCACCACTCCAGGAACCGGTGAGTCGTTATGTGCCCGACGACGCGCTCTGGACGGTCAGAGAAGTAGATCGTGTGCGGGGTGAGCCCGAGCAGGGTCATGGTCCCGTCATCGGTGCGTACGCCTCTCGCGGTCTGCACGAACATGTCCTCGACGGTGGCGGGTGGTGCGTCAGGCATGGGGCGCTCCTCAGGTGTTGAGGCTCCGACATCAGACGGCTACCTCCGGCTTTCGGTTTCTTCCTGCCACTCATCGTGTCCGAACCAGGCGGCAGGGCATCATCCATACTGGGTGAACTTAGGCCCGGCAATGGCGCGCGCGGGGATGTCCCGGCATCGCAAGCTGGGTGCCAGCCGCACTACCAAAGCGTCGATAGCTGGGCGAGGAGTGCCAGCAGCAACGTGCAGCATACGCACCATTCGGCACCGACCTCATTCGACCGTCAAGGTCCCTTGACCTGCGTCAACGATTCCTGTCGACCGCCCTGGACCTACATGGTAAGAAGAGGCACTGCGGTCGCCGCGGCGGAAGAGGAGATCGCCGACGTGCTGCTGGCGGTGATCGCGGTGGCCGGGCTGGGCCGGGTCGTCTCGGCCGCGCCCGGCCTGGCGGCCGCGCTCGGCTATGACCTGTGGGCCGCGCTGGAGGAACGGGACGGTCACT
>JASHYW010000147.1 GCA_030042885.1 Streptosporangiaceae bacterium
TCCGGCCTGAGGGTGAGGTACGTCAGCTCGGAGGAGTTCACCAACGACTTCATCAACATGATCAGGGACGGCAAGCAGGACGGCTTCCGGCGCCGGTACCGCGACGTGGACGTGCTCCTGGTCGACGACATCCAGTTCCTGGAGAACAAGGAAGGCACGCAGGAGGAGTTTTTCCACACCTTCAACACCCTGCACAATGCCAGCAAGCAGATCGTCATCTCCAGCGACCGCGCTCCCAAGCGCCTGGTCACGCTGGAAGACAGGCTGCGCAGCCGGTTCGAGTGGGGCCTGCTCACCGACGTCCAGCCGCCGGAACTCGAGACCCGCATCGCCATCCTGCGCCGCAAGGCGATCCAGGAGGGCCTCAACGCGCCGCCCGAGGTGCTCGAGTACATCGCGAGCCGGATCTCCACCAACATCAGGGAACTCGAGGGCGCGCTGATCCGGGTGACCGCGTTCGCGAGCCTCAACCGCCAGTCGGTCGACCTCCAGCTGGCCGAGATCGTGCTCAAGGACCTCATTCCCGAGGCCCAGGGCCCGCAGATCACGACCGCCACGATCATGGGCCAGACGGCTTCCTACTTCGGCCTGTCGATCGAGGACCTGTGCGGGACGTCCCGGTCGCGGGTGCTCGTCACCGCCCGGCACATCGCCATGTACCTGTGCCGCGAGCTCACGGACCTGTCGCTGCCGAAGATCGGCCAGCAGTTCGGCGGCCGTGACCATACCACCGTGATCAACGCCGACAGGAAGATCCGGTCCCTGATGGCCGAACGCAGATCGATCTACACCCAGGTCACCGAGCTCACCAACCGCATCAAGCAGCAGGCGCGTGCAGGCTGATCCGCGCCGCGCGGATATGCGCACAGTTTGTGGACAACACTGTGGAAGACATTCGGATAACCGGGGGACAATCAGTGGCAAGCAGGTGCAACGCTGCCCGCCCGCACAGCGGGCCCCGGAGCATCCCCCTCCCGGGCACACCCCCTGTGCGTAGCATGAACGCGGCTGACCTGCGCGAACAGAGGTTCTCCCCAGTATCCACCGCACCTATGACTACGACGACTCTGTCTAAAAGGAAAAGCACAACAGCACGTAGGCCCTGTGTGCGGGGACGATCGAGCCTGCCTTGCGGTAGCCGCGACGAGCACACCGACACCCTGTCTTCCCCCGAACCCACCCTGTCTTCCCCCCGAGCCCACCCTAGGAGGCAGTCCCGTGAAGCTCCAAGTTGAGCGTGACCAGCTGGCGGAGGCCGTGGCGTGGACCGCGCGTGCCCTGCCGGCTCGCCCGACCGCCCCTGTGCTCGCCGGGATGCGCCTGCACGCGGGGGCTGAGCTCACGCTCTCCACCTTCGACTACGAGGTCTCCGCCCAGGCCACGGTCCCCGTCGTCACCGACGAGGAGGGGGCGGTCCTGGTCTCCGGCCGCCTGCTGGCCGAGATCGTCAGGTCGCTGCCCGCCCGGCCCGTTGACCTGACCACCGACGAGACCCGCGCCACCCTCAAGTGCGGCAGCGCGACCTTCACCCTCGTCCTGCTGCCCGAGGAGGAGTACCCGACGCTGCCCGAGATGCCGCCGCTGGCCGGGTCGGTGGGCAGTGACGCGCTGTCCACTGCCATCGGCCAGGTGGCCATCGCCGCGGGCCGGGATGACACCCTGCCCGCGCTGACCGGCATCAGGATCGAGATCCAGGGTGACACGCTCATCCTGGTGGCCACCGACAGGTATAGGCTCGCGGTCCGCGAGCTGCGCTGGAATCCGGTCCGGCCGGACCTGTCTACCGCCGTGCTGGTCCCGGCGCGCGTGCTCGGCGACACCGCGCGCGCCCTGACCTCCGGCGCCGAGGTGTCCATCTCGCTTGGCGGAGATAGCCTCATCGGGTTCGCCGGGGCCGGGCGGCAGACCACCACCAGGCTGCTGTCCGGCGAGTACCCCAAGTACGCCTCGCTGCTCCCGAGCGAGTTCAGCGCGACCGCGGAACTGATAGCCAGCTCGTTCGCCGAGGCGGTCAAGCGGGTCGCGCTCGTCGCCGAGCGTAACACCCCGGTGCGCCTGGCCTTCAGCCCGGGACAGCTGGTGCTCGAGGCAGGCGCGTCCGAGGAGGCCCAGGCGGTGGAGATCCTGGAGGCGGCGTTCGAGGGCGAGGACCTGCAGATCGCGTTCAACCCGCAGTACCTGCTCGACGGCGTCGGGGCGATCGACTCCGACACGGCCAGGATCTCGTTCACCTCGCCGACCAAGCCCGCGGTCATCACGGGCAAGACCGAGCGGGAGTCCGACTACCGGTACGTGCTCATGCCGATCAGGTCGGTGTAGGCAGTGCTGGCCCAGGGGGGACGACCCCCTGGAACCCCCCGCTGCGCTTCGCGCCCCGCTGCGGTGCCCGCCGTAGTATCACCCGGCCGGAGGGGCTTGTCAGCCCCTCGCGGGCCGCGCTATCGCGGCGCTGAGCGCGCCGCGGAAGTAGTCTCAGATGGTGTACCTTACGCGGCTCGGGCTGACGGACTTCAGGTCCTACGCCGACCTCAGCATCGAGCTGGGACCCGGCGTGACCACGTTCAGCGGGCCGAACGGCGAAGGCAAGACCAACCTGGTCGAGGCGATCGGCTATCTGGCCATGCTGGGCAGCCACCGGGTCGCGACCGACGCGCCGCTGGTCCGGCAGGGCGCCGGACGCGCCGTGCTCAGGGCGGCCGTGACCAGCGCGCAAGGCAGCGCGCTTATGGAAGTCGAGCTCAACCCGGGCCGCGCCAACCGGGCCCGGCTGAACCGGGCCCCGCTGCCGCGGCCGCGGGACCTGCTGGGCACGCTGGGCACGGTGCTGTTCGCGCCGGAGGACCTGGCCCTGGTCAAGGGCGACCCCGGTGACCGCCGCAAGCTCCTCGACGACCTCCTGGTCGCCACTGCGCCACGGTACGCGGGGGTCCGCGCCGATTACGAGCGGGTGCTGCGCCAGCGCACGGCGTTGCTCAAGTCGGCAGGCGCCAAGGGCCACCTGCGCGGGGCGGCGCGCGAGTCGATGACGGCCACCCTCGACGCCTGGGACGCCCAGCTGGCCCGGTCGGGCGCGCCGCTGCTGGCCGGCC
>JASHYW010000021.1 GCA_030042885.1 Streptosporangiaceae bacterium
AGCACGATCGAGAACGCCGCGCCGTACCATTGGCCGTGCATCTCGAGCGCGCGGGCCACCCCGAGCGCATCGGTGAACTTCCCGGCCAGGTGGGTACCTTCTACCGCGAAGACCGCCACCACCAGGATCATCGCCGCCGAGATCACCACCACGAACGCGCCCAGCGTGGTATCGGCGCGCTCGTAGCCGATGAACCGCGGCGTGATCCGCTTGTCGATGACGTTGGACTGCTGGAAGAACAGCTGCCAGGGGGCGACGGTGGTGCCCACGATCGCGATGATGAGCAGCACCGCGGTCGAGTTCGCCCCGCCCTGGATGCCAGGGACGACGAAGTGATAGCCGATCTGACCCCAGCTGGGATGGGACGTAAAGAAGAGCGGGATCAGGATCAGGCTGACCGCGATGAACGCGAACATCGCCCGCTCCCAGCTGGCGAAGCTCCCGCTCGCGGTGATCGCGATCAGGACGACCCCGGCGATCGGCACCGAGATGTAGGGGCTGACGTGGAAATACTGCAGCGCGAGCGACACGCCGATGAACTCGGTGACGATGGTCAGGAAGTTGAGGATGAACAGGTCACCGACGGAAAACCAGCCCCAGAACCGGCCGAACCGCTCGTTGATGAGGCGGGCGTGGCCGACGCCGGTGACCGCGCCGAGCCGGACCACCATCTCCTGGTTGACGATCAGCACCGGGATCAGCAGCAGCAGCGTCCACAGCAGGGTGTAGCCGTAGTTCTGCCCGGCCTGGGCGTAGGTGGCCACCCCGCCGGCGTCGTTGTCGCCGACCATGACGATCAGCCCGGGCCCGACGATGGCCAGGAACGTGATCAGCTTGCGCTTGAGCCCGTGGCGTTCCTGTTCCGCCTCGCTGAGCCGGATCCGGCCGAGCGCGCCCTCGATGTCGCCGAGATGGGCCTCATCGAGGACCGCGGTCGGCTGGCGGAGCTGTGTCTTTGGAGGCTCTCGATGTTCCTGGCTAAGCGGGGCTCTGCGGCCTTCGGCACGTTCCGGAGAGTCTGGGGAACCCGAGGGCATGGGGGGTACCGGCGCCTTCGGGGCCCCAGGCCCGGCCGGGGAGGCCGGGGACCTCGGCGGTGCCGGGCGCCCGGGGGCTTCCCGCGCCCCGGGGGGTGGGGCCGGCTGCGCAGACCCGCCCGTCCCGGCGCGCTCGGCTGGTGTGGTCATGAGGCGTCTCCGTGGCGGGCATCCGGAGGCTCGGCCGCCTCGCGGCGGCGCCAGTCATCCGGCAACGTGACCTCGAGCACATCGTCGACGGTGATCACGCCGAGAATGCGGCGCTCGTCGTCGACCACCGGAATCGTGATCAGGTTGTAGTCGGTCATCAGGACGGCCACGTCCACGATGTCCGTGTCCGCGCCGACCCGGACCGGATCGGTGTCGGACACGTCGATCACGGTGGCACCCGGATCGGACTGGACCAGGGTGACCAGCGTCGCCACCCCCCGCAGCATGCCGTCATGGTCCACGGCATGCACGCTGGTCAGCGCCTCGGGCTGGACAGAGATGGCCTGGCGGACCCGGGCCAGCGCGTCGCTGACCGGGGTCATGGTGGGGACGGCCACGAAGTCCACCCCCATAACGCCGCCGGCGCTAGTCGGGTTGAAGCCCATCAAGGTCAGCACCTTGGTCCGCTGGCCGGGCGGCAGCAGGTCGAGTACCGGCTGGCGGCGCCGCTGCGGGAGCTCGCCGATAGCGTCGGCGGCGTCGTCCGCGCGCATCCTGGCCAGCACGTCGGCGATCTCCTGGTCGGTGCGTGCGCCAAGCAGCCGGGTGGCCAGGTCCTCGTCGAGTTCCTCGAAGACGTCTGCCTCGAGTTCGGGGTCCTTGTGCACCTGGCCGAGGATCTCGGTCTCCTCCTCCTTGGAGGCCTCTTCAAGCAGGTCGGCGATCTGGGCCGGCTTGAGCCTGCGGATGCGGCCGAACGGCCCGCGCAGCAGAGCACTGCCCTCGTGCCCGATGAGCGACTCGAAGTTGTGCCAGTCGCGGAAGTCCTGGACGCCTTCGGTATTCTCCGCCGCGAGCAGCCCGAATAGCCGGCGCGGCCGGCGCCGGGTGTCTACCCCCGAGACGACCCACTCACCGTCATCCCTGGTCAGCTCCAGGTTGGCGGCGCGCACGAGCTTGGCGTTCGGCACGTCGATGAGCCGGTGGCCCTGCACGTCGGCGCTCAGGAGCACTTCCCCCTCCCTGCGCTCGAAGTGCCGCAGGTCGAGCCGCGCGCTGGTCAGCTTCAGCGGGTCGCCGTCGAAGCTGCTCACCTGGTCGATGGGCACGAAGATCTCACGTCCCCCGACCGCGGCCACCAGCCCGGTGACGAGCGGATAGTCTGCACCGCGGAGCCGGACGATGACATCTGTCAGCCGCCCGATCGACTCGCCACTGCGGTCGGCTATCTGCCGCTTGAGCAGCTGCGACAGGCGCAACGTGGTCTTGTTGTCCGCCGGAGCGCTGGGCCCGGCAGCCGGTGTGGTCGTCATATGAAGCCTCTTCTTGCTCGGACGGTCATGTCTTCCCCGGCAAGCCTGGAATGATCACTATCTCGTCCGCCCGCTACCTTGGCATACGCGGGTGAACTTGCGGTGTACGGGGTAGTCCTTCCCACGTAGGCCACGACGACCCAGAGCACATCGCGCGCGGCGGGCGGTTCCGCCGAAGCCGGGTGCAATGGTATGAAGTCACTGGCGCCCAGATACAGCTTTTCCCGATGAAAGGCGCAGATCAGTGGCGACGCGGAAGGCAACAGCCCTGCTCGACAGCGACACGTTCGTGCCGGAGAGCATCTGGTACAGCACCAAGCGCCGCCTGCTCGGCCCGCCCATGGTCAACGACCAGCTCCGCGAGCAGCGGCTGTCGAAAACACTCGCGCTCGGCGTGCTGTCGCCGGACGGCATCTCCTCCTCGGCCTACGGCACCGAGGAAATCCTCATCGAGCTGCTGCCGATCTTCGGTATCGCCGCGTTCGCCGTGCTCATCCCGATGACCGGGGTGATCTTGTTCGTCATGCTGCTCGTGGTGCTGTCCTACCGCGAGGTGGTCACGGTCTACACCCGGGCCGGCGGCTCCTACGTGGTCGCCAGGGAGAACTTCGGGCCGCGGATCGCCCAGGTG
>JASHYW010000002.1 GCA_030042885.1 Streptosporangiaceae bacterium
ATGGCTGGTTAAGTGAGCGGAGCAAAAGGGCCGCAACCCGGGCCAGGGCGCACCGTTCGGACAAGGGCAGCGCCGTGCCGGCCGTCACCCGGCCACGCGGGCTGCGGCCCGGGCGTCGCCGCGAAGTCCGGTGACGACCCGGATCTCCATCTAGGCGAGCATGCGCTGCATGCCGGGTCCCACATGGCCGACGGCGATCGCCTGGATCCCGTTATCTCGCAGGAACCGTGCCACCCGGGCGTGATGGGCGCCCTCAGTCCCCTGGTCGTGGAGTGTTCCCCAGGCGACCGTGAGTTCCTGCCAGTCGCGGATCTCGCCGTCGGCCACCTCGGCGACCGCGACGCGGTCGGCTCGTCCCCAGCGCGGGTCAACCTGGCCGTCTGCGGTGACCGGCACGCACACCTTCATCTCAACAGGCCTCCTCGTCGGAGCCGGGCCCTCGCCAGCACTGCGGCCTCACCCGTGATCCTGATCAAATCAGGTGCTGCAGCATGCCCTGCACCTCACCCTGGCGCCGCACCCGACCTACGGCAGCTGAGTGCGTTTCCGCGTTGCTGCGTCATGGACATGGCTGCCCGCGCCACAGAAACGGGGCGTCTGTAACCAGGCATCGCCCAGCTGGCCGGCCCGGCTGTCAAGCCCCGTGGTGAAGAGCTGGCCAGCGGGGGCGATGTGCGGTTCGGAAGTAGAGTTCTGCCAGCGTGGCGTGCGTGGCGAAACGCGCGTCGTTTCCCCTTGACGTCAACTGGAGCGCAAGGTAGTGCAGGCAGGACGCGACAAGAGGACCCGCCTCCGCTTCTCGCGGATCTCGATTGCGCGGTGCGCGGATCTGATCCGTTGCTCCGCGTCTGCCTGGGGTCCTCTGTCACAGTCAGTCTACTCCCTCACCGGGCCCGCGCCACGGATCAGCGTCCCTGCGCGCAGGCCGGCGCCGATGTGAGGAGAACTCCCAGGTGCTGCGCAAGCTGGAAACTAAGGACGTGATCGGGCCGGGGTCGATGCTGCCGCGGCGACGTCCTCGGCGGTGGCCTGCTGGCTGAGCTCGGTCGTCAGTCCAGGTCTTGCCAGCCTCCTGGCTCGGCTGGGCTGCCGTCGGCCTCCCGGCCAGACCGGAACCGATCCCGCACCTGGCGCTGGGCAAGCCGGGGGAACGGCGGCAGAGGCCCGGCCGGCATTTAGCCTCGATATTGACGGGCCCAGCGCCTTACAGGAGCATTACCGTGGCCACCCGGATGGAGCCGGCGTGTACCTGCTGAGGTGGCCGGTTCACCTACGGTGCCGCCTGCCGCGCGGCGATGCACCGGGCGCAGATCCGCTCGCCGGGGAGGTTCGCAGAAGATGGACCGGTCGCAGCGGTATCTTCTCGCTGGCGCGCTTGCGGCTGCTGATACCGCGTACGCGTTCGGCCCGGTGCCGACGCCTGGTTACGCCGGCTTCGCGTCGATGGTGCTGTCGTGGCCCACGACCGAACTTCCGCTGCATTGCCTGACCGGCCAGGCCGTCCTGACCGGTCTGGCGGTGCGCCGTGGCGTGCTGCGGACGCGGGCGGGCCGAGCCGGCCTGGCGTTCAGCGCGCTGTCCGCGGCTGGCCTTATAGCGCTGGAGCGGCGCGGCCACCAGGCAGCCGGTCACCTGGAGGCCGCGCTGGCCGCCGGGCTGGGGCCGGGCTACCGGTCGCGTATCCGGCGGCCGCGCCTGCCGGGCGCAGATGCCGATACCGTTACGGCGCCCCGGCGTGGCGTCGTCCGGATGTGGCGGGTGCGGCGGGCCTATGTGCGCGACGCCGACATCAGCTACGGGAACCACGGCAGATCGAACCTGCTCGACATCTGGCGGCGGCCCGGCCTGCCGCGCGACGCCGCCGCCCCGGTGCTACTTCAGGTCCCTGGCGGCGCGTGGGTCACGGGAAACAAAAGGGGACAGGCGTATCCGCTGATGAGCCATCTGGCCGAGCAGGGCTGGATCTGTGTGTCCATGAGCTACCGGCTGTCACCCAAGGCAGCCTGGCCAGCCCAGATCGTCGACGTCAAACGCGCCCTGGCCTGGGTGAAGGAGCACATCGCCGGCTACGGCGGCGACCCCCGGTTCGTCGCGATCACCGGCGGCTCGGCCGGCGGGCACCTGTCGGCGCTGGCCGCGCTGTCGGTGCGCGACCCCGCGTTCCAGCCAGGGTTCGAAGATGCCGACACCACGGTGCAGGCCGCCGTGCCGTTCTACGGTGTCTACGACTGGACGCCCGCACACTGGGACAAGGCAGGGATCGAGCAGTTCCTCCTGCGCTTTGGCATCATGAACCAGCCGTACACACAGGCCCCCGAACTGTACGAGCAGGCCTCGCCGCTATCGCGGGCGGGCCGCCACGCGCCGCCGTTTTTCATCCTGCACGGCGACCAGGACGTGCTGGCGCCGGTGCAGCAGGCGCGGCTTCTGGCCAGCCGGCTGCGGGACGCCGGGCGCCCCGTAGTCTACGCCGAGCTTCCCGGGGCCCAGCACGCCTTTGACATCACCGGGTCGCCGCGGGCCCTGGCGGCCGCCGAGGCTGTCGGGCGTTTCCTCGGTGTGGTCTACGGGGACTGGGCGCGCGGTGCCGGCGCGCCGGAGCCACCACGCGCCACCGGGGCCGCTCATCAGTAACAGTTGACAGTGCGGTCTGCTGAAACAACAGGAGACCGCTGCGAACTGACCAGGAACGCCGCCCGCCGGGCCCTGGAAACTGGCGGCGCGCTGGCAGAGTGCACAAAGTTCCGCCTGTTGAGCAGCTGATTCCTTCAGGCTCTGCCAGTTGCCACGGCAGGTGATGTCCCGCAATCGCTGGCTCGTTGCGTGCCCGCCACGGCAACGGATTCCTCCTCCGGTGATCGCTGGCGTCCGGCCCGCGGGCGAGCGCGCCAGGGCGCTCGCTTTCCTTCCGGGATGGCAGCGGCGGGGGGTGATGAGCTAGAACTGAAGGCGTGACGGTACCGGCCGCAGGACGGGTGACCGGCGCCCTCCCGGACGGCGGGTAGGCGGCGCGGTGCAAACCCAAGCCGGAGCCTCCACGCCCGGCGGCGCGCACACGGGTGCGCGCACGGTGGCAGTGACCGGGTCAGCCTCGGGGATCGGCGCTGCGGTGCGGGTCCGGCTCGAAGCCGCCGGCGACCGGGTTATCGGTATCGACCTGCGCGACGCGGAGGTGGTCGCCGACCTGTCCGGGCGCCCGGGCCGCGCCGCCGCCAGCCAGGCCATCACCGCCGCGTGCGGCGGCCGGCTCGACGGGTTCGCCGCCTGCGCCGGCGTCGGGCCGCATGTCCGGACACGGGAACTCATTCCCGGCGTCGGCTACTTCGGCGCCGTAGAACTGCTGGACTCGCTTCTGGGCGCGCTCACCGCCGGGCACCAGCCCGGTGCGGTTGTCATCGCGTCCAATTCGGCCGGGCTCATCCCGCCTGACGAGGCGCTGCTCGACGCGCTGATGGCGGGCGATGAGGAGGCTGCGGCCCGGGCGGCCGCGGTGCTCGACGGCGTGACCGTCTACGGCGTGACCAAGCGGGCGCTAACCCGGCCGTGCGTCACCGGGCCGCCCCGTGGGGCGCGCGGGGCGTCCGGCTGAACGCCGTAGCACCCGGCGCGGTGGACACGCCGCTGCAGGCCACGCTCGAGGATCCGGTACTCGGCCCGCTCACCCAGGCGCTGGTCATCCCGCTCGGCCGCCGCGCAGCGCCCAGCGAGATCGCCCATGCCGTCGCCTTCCTGCTCGACCCGGACAGCGCCTGCATTCACGGATCGGTGCTCTTCGCCGACGGCGGCACCGACGCCGTGCTACGCCCCGAAGCGATCTGACACCCAATGGCCATGCCAGTTACGGCCCTCGCGCCAAGGGCTCCGCGCACCAGTGCCCCCAGGCACTGGCACGGCCATTTCGCGGCGAGATCCAGGGGATGCACAGCAACGCTGCACCGAAATGCCGCTAAAGGACGGCCGGGGCTGAACCATGAATGAGCATGCCGGGCGGTGCAAAAGCATCCGGTTAGGCAACGCCCTCAATTCGGCAGATCCGGGCGTCGGCTAGCCGGACTGTATGCGTAACGGCATGAAGATCAACGTCGGCCCCGGCGCCGTGTCCGCTTGCGGGCGCGGATCCATGTCATCAGCAACGTTTACGCACAGTAGCAGGATGGGCAGGACGCAGGGCCTCGGGCGTGGACCGGTTCGTGGACCGGGTCGCCGGATAATCCCAGCGCCGCCAGTGCTATCCGTGCCGGCCCTCGCGCAGGCGGATCCAGAACTTGATCTTCCTGGGATCCTGGGAAGATGCGCAGATCAGCCCCTGTGACAGGATTACCGGCACCCACACCCACAGAGCGTGGTCTTGGCGGCCTCGGCCAGGACCGGGGCGAAGTCGGGCGTGCCGTGCGGAGGCTCGATCATGATGCCGAGCCGTAGCGTCGGCAGTGTCGAGGGCGACCGGAGCAAGAAGCCCTGAAACCCGCTAGTACCGGCCTCTTTGCCGATGTCTGGAACCTAGCCGCGCCGGCCCGGACGGGCGATGGCCAATAAGGCGCACTCGTCCGCGGCCAACCGCGCTTACCTGCGCCGCCGCGGCAACCGGGCGGTCATCGCGCGTGGGCGACCTCGTGTCGGACGGTGTCGTCGTAGGCGTCCAGGCTCATCGCAACGCCTCCGTCGCGGCGCGCTCGACGGCCAAGCCAGCGGAGTAGCGCTCGAGGAACGCGGCGAAGCCCGCGACGTCGCCGGGGTCGGGCTCGACGATGTCGACGGCGGCGTTCGCGAACACGCGTGTGCCCAGGTAGGTGCCCAGGTCGGCCTCGTCGGCCGCGCCGAGGTACGCGGCGAGCACCGCCATCCCCCACGCGCCGCCCTCCCCGGCGGTCCGGCCGACCGCCACCGGCGCGCCGAGTGCCGCGGCGAGCAGCCGCTGGGCGACCCCGGCGGTCCGGAACACTCCGCCGTGCGCGAACATCGCGTCCAGCCTGACGCCTTCGTCGGCCAGCACGCGCATGCCGAGGCTCAGCGTGCCGAACGAGCCGAGCAGCTGGGCGCGCATGAAGTTCGCCAGCGTCAAGGCGCTGCCCGGCGTGCGCACGACGAGCGGACACCCCTTGTCCAGCCCGGTAATCGGCTCGCCGGCCAGGTAGTTGTAGGCCAGCAGGCCACCCGCGTCGGGCCGGCCGTCCAGGGCAACGCGGAACAGGGTGCCGAACACCTCGTCGGACGCTGCAGGCCGGCCGAGCGCCGCGGCGAACTCGCCGAACACACTCGTCCACGCGTCGACTTCGCTGAAGCCGTTGTTGCAGTGCACCATCGCCACCGGGGCGCCGGCCGGCGTGGTGACGACGTCGATTTCGCGGTGCAGGCTCGCCAACGGCTTCTCGAGGACCACCATCGCGAAGATCGAGGTGCCGACGGACACGTTGCCGGTTCGCGGCACCACCGAGTTGGTCGCCACCATGCCGGTGTCGGCGTCTCCCTCCGGCGGGCACAGCGGGATGCCAGCCTTAAGGGTGCCGGTCGGGTCGAGCAGCGCGGCGCCCTCGTCCGTGAGCGTGCCGGCCTCCGCGCCCGCGGGGAGCACCAGCGGCAGCAGGTCCTTAAGCACCGTCCCTGGTCGGCAAGCGGCGACGACCCCGTCGAACGCCGCCAGCATCCGGGCGTCGTAGTCCTTGGTGGCCGGGTCGATGGGGAACATGCCCGACGCGTCGCCGACTCCGAGCACCTTTCGCCCGGTGAGCCTCCAGTGGACGCACCCGGCCAGCGTCGTGAGGAACGCCACCCGCGGCACGTGCGGCTCGTCGTCGAGGATCGCCTGATAGAAGTGCGCGATCGGCCAGCGCAGCGGGATGTTAAAACCGAAGCGCTCGGACAGCTCGGCGGCCGCCTTGCCGGTGGACGTGTTGCGCCACGTGCGAAACGGCACCAGCAGCTCGCCGTCGGCGTCGAAGGCGAGGTAGCCGTGCATCATCGCGGAGATGCCCAGGGCGCCGACGCTCGTCGGGCGCACGCCGTGCAGTCGCTCGGCGTGCGCCAGCAGGTCGGCGACCGCGCCCTGCAGCCCGGCCCAGACCGCGTCCAGCGCGTAGGTCCACCGGCCGTCGACCAGCTGGTTCTCCCATTCGTGGCCGCCCGTCGCCAGGACCTCGTGGTCCGGGCCGATCAGGCATGCCTTGATCCGGGTGGAGCCCAGCTCGATGCCGAGCGAGGTGTGCCCGGCGGCGATCGCCGCTCGCGCGTCCTCGGCAGGATGGTTCGCTGCCACTTTCGCCATCACCGGTCCAGAGTGGGCTGGGGGAACCAGACCCGGTAGGTGGCCTCGCCTGCGATGCCTGGCGATGCGAGGGAGGCGAAATCGGCGAAGCGCCAGGTGTGCAGCTCTCTCGGCCAATAGCTCCGGGGGCGATTCTCTGCCCGGAGCGGCAGGGAGAGCCTGCGGCCCGGGATGTCGAAGTCTACCGGTCCGTCCTGTTGGCCGGTGAGCCAGATGAGCTTGCCTGTCGGCTCGTGCAGCGGGCCGTCGAGGGCTAGCACCAGGGGGCCGCGCAGCACGGCCACCGCCCGCTGCTCGCCTGGGGCGCGGACGAAGCGCAGGCCCTCGCCGAAGTCCGCGGCTATGACGTCGCCGGGCTGCCAGTCGCGGCGGATGTCGAGCCAGCCAGAGGACGACGCTTCGTCTTCGACGGGCACGCCGTTTACCGCTGCGAGAACCGGGTTGCTCCAGCTAGGCATCCGCAGTCGGACGTTGAAGTCGCCGCCTTCGAGGACAGAGATCTCCACGCGTCCGGTACGCGCGAAGTCGCCCGAAACCTGGACGCTCAGCCCGGGGAAGTCGAAGCGCCCGTCCAGGTAGGTGTTGAAGCGTAGGCCCCCGCCGTCCTGCTCGACCGCCCAGCCAGAGGTCATCGCCAGGCCGCGGTAGCCGCTCATCACACAGCAGTTCGTCTTGATCTCGGGATACTGGCAGCTGCTGGGCGCGGCATCGCCCTCGAGCTCAAGGAAGTAGGCCCACCAATGGCCGTCCGGCTGCAGTGCGCCCAGCAGGGCGTTATGCAGGGTGCGCTCCATCGCCTCAGCGTACCGCGCCTCGCCGGTCAAGTGCAGCGCCTGCAGGCACAGCCGGAGCCACGAAAGGGTGACGCAGGTTTCGTGCGGCTGGCTGAGCGGACGGGTCTGCGACAATGCGTGGTGCCGAAAACGCATGCCACCTGGAAGCCCGCCTTGGCGTGATTGGGGATCACCTGGCCGTTGGCGGCCGGCCGGCCCGATCGTGATCCGGTGATGACCGCGCTGCCCGGGCAAGAACCTGGCCGGCAGCCCGGCCGCCTCGCGGCCCGCGCTGCCGGCGGCCCGTACGTGGTTGCGCGGCGGCCGAGATGGCCGCTGGACTGGGGCATGATCGCCGCTGCCGGAGGGCGGCCTGCCGTGTGCCATCGCCGCGGCGGCCGGCGGGATTAGGGGCGCCCGGGACCGGCGGGCACCGGTGTCGCGATCGTGCTC